>NZ_KV788893.1:0-2822 GCF_001807385.1 Brachybacterium sp. HMSC06H03
TGGACGGCGCCCGCGCCCGGATGGCAGCGGCGAGGCTGGACGCGCTGCTGGAGCTGTTCGCCGCCGCCGAGCGCCTCACCGAGCGCCGCCCCGGCGCCGGAGCCCTCGACCTCGTCGAGCAGATCCGCGCCCAGGCCGTCGTCGAGGACACGCTCGCCCCGGCCGCCGCCGCCCGCGGCCGGATCGACGTGCTCACCCCCGCCCAGCTCGCCGGCGAGCATCGCGACACCGTCGTCCTCGCCCGTCTCCAGGAGGGGGCCTGGCCGGACCTGCGCCTGCGCTCGACCCTCTTCGGCGCCGCGGACCTCTCCCTGCTCGCCGGACCCCGCGCCGCCGATCCCGCCCCGGGCCCCGAGGCGCTGCGCGCCCTGCAGCGCGAGCAGGTCCTCGCCGATGAGCTGCGCCTGGCCGTCAGCGCCCTCGCCCGCGCCCGCACTCGCGTGCTGCTCACCGCGATCGAGGGCGAGCAGGAGGAGCCCTCAGCCCTCTTCGATGTGCTCCAGGACGCGGCGGGGGAGCCCTGGATCGACCCCGAGGTGCTGCGCCGCGACCCCGGCCCCGCCCCCGACGCGCGCCGCCTCGTCGCCGCGCTGCGCCGCCGTCTGCACGAGGAGGACCCCGTCCGCTCCCGCGACGCGGCCCTCGCCCTGGAGGCCCTGGGCCGCGCCGGTGCCCCCGGCACCGACCCCGGCCGCTGGTACCACCAGCAGCCCAGCTCCACCGCACCGCTGCACGGCCCGGACGACCCGATCACCCTCTCGCCCTCCGCGCTCGAGCGCGCTGTGGACTGCCCCCAGTCCTGGCTGATGGAGCGCGCCGGCGGCACCCGCGCGGGCGGCCCCGCCCAGCTGCTCGGCACCGCGATCCACCACCTCGCCCAGATCCACCCCCGCGGCGAGGTCGACCTCCTGGACGAGCTTCACACCTTGCTGCGCGGCATGCCCGGCACCGACACCTGGTCCGGCCGCCGCCGCGTGCGCCACGCCGAGGACGCCGCCCGTCTGCTCACCGAGCACCTCCGCGTCGCCGGCGAGCCTCTCGCCGTCGAGGCGCCCTTCGAGGTGGCGCTGGACCGCGTCCGCCTGCGCGGCAGCATCGACCGGATCGAGGGCGATTCGACCGGTCTGCGGGTCGTGGATCTCAAGACCGGCCGCACCGCGAAGTCCGCCGCGAAGGCCGAGGAGGACCTGCAGCTGGCCGCCTACCAGGCCGCCGTGCGCGAGGGGGCGCTCGCCGAGCAGCTCGGCGAGGACGCCCCCGAGCGGCTCAACGGCGCCCAGCTCGTCTACGTCGGCACCGGCGGGAAGAAGGCCGCGGTGCGCACCCAGACCGCGCTGCCCCGCGCCGAGCACCCGCAGTGGTTCGACGAGCTGGTACGCGACGTGGCCCGCGAGGTCTCCGGCGAGCACGTCACCGCGCGTCGCAACGCGCACTGCGACCACTGCTCGGTGCGCTCCAGCTGCCCGCTCCAGCCCGAAGGAGAGCAGCTGTGACCACTGACTCCGTCCATGTCTCCGCCCCCGGTGCTCCTGCCGCCCGGTACTCCGCCGCGCAGCTCGCGGCCCTGCTCGAGCAGCCTCCGCCCACTGCCGAGCAGACCTCCGTCATCGAGGCGCCGCTCGCGCCGATGCTCGTCGTGGCCGGAGCCGGCTCCGGCAAGACCGAGACCATGGCCTCCCGCGTGGTGTGGCTGATCGCCAACGGCATCGTCGAGCCGCGCCAGGTGCTGGGCCTGACCTTCACCCGCAAGGCCGCCCACGAGCTCGGCGAGCGGATCGGCGCCCGCCTCGCCGCCCTCGCCGCGGCCCTCCGCGGCGCCGGGGAGGAGCTGCCGCCCGGCCTCGAGCGCGGCGGCGACGAGCTCGTCGGCCAGCGCCCCCTGGTCCACACCTACAACGGCTTCGCCCTGGACCTGGTGCGCGAGCACGCCCTCGCCGTCGGCATCGACCCGGACCTGACCATGATGTCCGCCTCCGCCTCCTGGCAGCTCGCCCACGAGATCGTCGAGGGCTGGGACGACTCCCTGGACCTCGAGGCCTCCCCGGCCACGCTCACCGCCGCCCTGCTCTCGCTGAGCTCCTCGCTCGCCGACCACCTCGTCACCCCCGAGCAGCTCGAGGCGCATCTGCGCGAGATCCGCGACCACCTCTCCCAGATCCCGCTGCAGGTCGAGGGCAGGAGGCGCACCACCCCGAAGGACGTCGCGAAGGTGATCGACCAGCTCGAGCAGCGTCTGGCCCTGATCCCGCTGCTGCGCCGCTTCGCCGAGATCCGCACCGCCGACTCCGCGCTGGACTTCTCCGACCAGG
Organism: Brachybacterium sp. HMSC06H03; assembly: GCF_001807385.1. Lineage (NCBI taxonomy): Bacteria > Bacillati > Actinomycetota > Actinomycetes > Micrococcales > Dermabacteraceae > Brachybacterium > Brachybacterium sp. HMSC06H03. The sequence continues at coordinate 2,310 of NZ_KV788893.1, forward strand.
TCTCCCTCGCCGCCCGCATCGCCCGCGAGGTCCCCGCCGCCGCGACCCTCGCCCGTCGCATGCACCGCGTGGTGCTGCTGGACGAGTTCCAGGACACCTCGGTCGCCCAGCTGCGCATGCTCACCGACCTCTTCGGCCCCGGCCACGCCGCCTGCGCCGTCGGCGACCCGCAGCAGGCGATCTACGGCTGGCGCGGCGCCTCGGCCGCCTCCCTCGCCGGCTTCGCCGACGCCTTCGCGACCGAGGCGCAGCCGGTCCTCCAGCGCACCCTGTCCACCTCCTGGCGCAACGACGAGGCCGTGCTCGCCGTCGCGAACCGCGTCGCCGCCCCGCTGCGCGCCGCCGGCGCCGGGATCGAGATCCCCGAGCTGCACCCCCGCCCCGGCGCGGGGGAGGGAGCCTGCGAGATCCTCGAGGCGGCCGACGAGCGGGCCGAGGCGAGGGCGATCGCGGACTGGATCCTCGCCCGTCGCGCCGAGGACGGACGCGACGCCGGGGACGGCGCCGGCCCCG
>NZ_KV788894.1:0-1187 GCF_001807385.1 Brachybacterium sp. HMSC06H03
CGGCGGCCCCGCACCGACCGGCGCCCCTACGCCGCCGCGGCCCGCATTCCGCCGCGAGCTGCACGGCCTGCGCGCCGTCGCGCTCGGGCTCGTCGCCGTCTACCACATCTGGCTCGGCCGGGTCTCCGGCGGCGTGGACGTCTTCCTGTTCCTCTCCGCCTTCTTCCTCACCGGCACCTTCGTGCGCCGCCTCGAGAGCGGCCGCCCCCTCGGCGTGCCCCGCTACTGGCTGCACACCTTCAAGCGCCTGCTCCCGCCCGCGGCGGTGACGATCCTGCTCACGCTGCTGGCGACCGCGCTGCTGCTGCCCTCCTCTATCTGGCCGACGATCATGCAGCAGGCTGTCGCCTCCGCGGTCTACCTGCAGAACGCGCTGCTGGTGGCGATGCAGGTCGACTACCACGCCCGGGACGCCGGGGCCGCCTCCCCGCTGCAGCACTTCTGGTCGCTGTCGGTGCAGGGACAGGCGTTCATCGTGTGGCCGCTGCTGTTCCTGCTGGTGGTACGACGGGCCCGCGCCGGGAGATCAGTGCGCCGACCGCTGATCGCGATCATCGCGGTGATCGGTGCGGCCTCGCTGACCTGGTCGATCCTCTCCACCCAGGCCCAGCAGCAGATCGCCTACTTCGACACCGCCGCCCGGATGTGGGAGTTCGCCGCGGGCTCCCTCCTCGCCCTCTCCCTGCCGGTGCTGGACCGGATCACCGGCGCCCGCCGCCCCGAGGACGGGGTCCCGCCGCGGATGCGCACCCTGCGCGCCCTGGCCGGCTGGGGCGGCATCGCCGCGCTCCTGGCCTGCGGGATCGTGCTGGACGTCTCCTCGATGTTCCCGGGCTGGATCGCGATCTGGCCGCTCGCCGCGGCCGCGGCCGTGGTCGTCGCCGGACACTCGGGGCGGCGCTGGGGTGTGGACGCACTGCTGTCCACCCGTCCGGCCGCGTTCATCGGCGACATCTCCTACGCCCTCTATCTCGTGCACTGGCCGCTGCTGGTGCTCTGGCTGCACCGCAGCGGGCAGGAGCGCGCGGGCCTGCTGGACGGTTTCGCGGTGCTCGCGGCCGCGGTGCTGCTGGCCTGGCTGCTCACCCGCGCCGTCGACGCACCGGTGCGCCGCTCCCGCTGGCTCGAGGCCCGTCCCTGGCGGGCCCTCGTCGCGGTCGCGGCGAGCGTCGCCCTCGTGGCCGGGG
>NZ_KV788895.1:0-8467 GCF_001807385.1 Brachybacterium sp. HMSC06H03
CCGGCGCAGCGAGCGCGGGCTCCGCGGGCTCCGGCGCCGGCGGCTCGGATTCCCTCGCCCCGGGCACCGCCGGTACGGGCACCGCGGGGGAGCCTCCCGCCGCGTCCGGCGGCATGTCCGCGCAGCGCTTCGCCTTCCTGCTGGCCTCGGCCGCGACCGTGCTGCACCTGATCGGCGTGATCTCCCGTGCGCTCGCCACCCAGCGCGTCCCGTGGGCGAACATGTACGAGTTCGCGACCACCTCCACCGCGATCGTGATGGTCGCCTTCCTCGCCTTCAGCGTGCGCCGCACGGAGCTGCGGGCGCTGGGCACCTTCGTCGTCGGCCCCGTGCTGCTCGTGCTGCTGCTCGCGCAGACGTTCTGGATCGTGCCCGCCGCCGAGCTCACCCCGAGCCTCCAGAACTCCCACTGGATCTACATCCACATCGGCGTCGCGATCATGGCGACGGCGCTGTCGATCCTCGGCGCGGTCGTCGCCTCGATGCAGCTGCTCCAGGCGACGCACGAACGCGTCCTCGCCGAGCGCGCCGCGACCGAGGAGTTCCCCGAGCACTGGGGCCGCTTCGGGCACGTGCTGGACCGGCTGCCCTCCTCGTCCTCCCTCGAGGCGCTGAGCTTTCGCATCCACTCGGTCGCGTTCGTGTGCTGGACCTTCACCCTGATCTTCGGGGCGATCTGGGCGCGCGAGGCCTGGGGCCGCTTCTGGGGCTGGGACCCCAAGGAGGTGTGGACGTTCATCATCTGGGTGATCTACGCGGCCTACCTCCACGCCCGCGCCACCGGCGGCTTCCGCGGCTCTCGTGCAGCGGGCCTGGCCCTGGCCGGCTTCGTCGCCGTGGTCTTCAACTACACCATCGTGAACACGGTCATCAACGGCCTGCACTCCTACTCCGGCCTCGGCTGAGGTTCCGGCCGGGGCAGGCAGTCCGGTCTCGACGGGTGCTCGGGTCCCGGCTCTGGCCGCGCCGAGCAGTTCTTCGACGATCCGTTCCAGGACCTGGAACGGATCGTCGAAGTGTTCTCGGCCGCCGCGATGCGGACGAGGCCAGGGCCGCGGTGCGAAGAATTGATCGACGTCAGGTGCCAGCTTCCTGGTGCCTGACGTCGATCGACTCTGTGCAGCGGTGGTGCGGCCGGGATCGGTGCCTGCGCACGTGCAGTCGGTCGACGTGGAGTACCACCTTTGGGGTACCTGGCGTCGATCGACTCCGGGGGGAGGGCTCGGCAGAGCTTCGCAGAGCGGGCGCGGCAGACACCCGGTGACCGGTCCGGTCGGCAGGAGACGGCATGCGACGCGCCGAAGCGCGGATCGCCGAGGCGACTCTTCCCGGCCGGGCCTGCTCAGGCGCTGCGGCCGGTGTCGGTCCCGCTGTCGCCGGGGCCGTCGTCGGGCTCGCCGGAGTCGCCGGGGCCTTCACCGCGCTCGCGACGCTCTCGACGCTCGCGGCGGATGTCCTCGTCGAGCTTGCGCAGGAACTCGGGATCCTCGTCGGGGGCGAGGGGGCCGTCGCGCCGCGGACCGGGGCTGCCGGAGGAGCCTCGGCCCCACGAGCGCTCCTTGCCCACGAACAGCCAGGTGAGCGGTCCCACCCAGGGGATCAGCACGATCAGCACGATCCATGCCCATTTCGGCACACCTCTGACCTTGTCGTCCTGGGTCTGCACACAGTCGGCGAGTGCGAAGACGGTCAGGGCGATCGAGAGGACTGCCAGGATGCCGCGGGCCATGGGGGCAGTCTAGGGCGCGGACCTGGGACGGGGCCGGGGACTCTGGACCAGATTGGGGGCTCTGGACCAGATCGGGGACTCAGGACGGGATCGGGGACCGGGCAGGGACGCGGGACGAGACCGGAGTACGGCAGGGCTGCCCATCGCGTCCGCGGCAGGGCTCGCCGCGCGCGTCGTGATCGCGGCCCGCAGCCCGCGGCGTGATCCTGGCCCCGAGCCGCCTCCGGGGGCAGCGGGTTCCCGGACGGGGGACCTAGTCTGGAGCGATGCGACAGTTCCTGCTCTACGCCGTCATCCGCCTGGGCCTGTGGATCGCCCTGTGGTGGGTGCTCACCGTGGCCGGGGTGGGCGTGATGCTCGCCGGCGTGCTCGCGGCGTTGATCGCGATGCTGATCTCGATCCTGTTCCTGGACCGCCTGCGGGACGCCGCGGCGATGCGGTGGAAGGCCGCCCACGAGCGCAGGGTCGAGAAGCGCGGCGAGACCGTGGACGAGGATGCCGTGTACGAGGACGGGCTCTTCGCCGACGAGGTCCGGATCGACGGAGAGACCCGGGCGGGGGACTCCGCCGCAGGCCCCGCGGACCTGCCCGACCTCCCCGAGGACGGCACGAGCGACGGGGACACCAGGGCCTGAGCCGCCCCAGGGCGCTCAGCGCGCTGACACGCTGCCCTGAGCCCTGAGCCCTGAGCCCTGAGCCCTGGGCCCTGAGCTAAGGGCCCGCTGTTCCCCGGATGTTGCGTCCTGCGGACCAGCGGTCCGACGAGGTCAGAGCACGAGGCCGACGAGCAGCAGCAGCGAGAAGACCAGCTCGAGCCGTCCGGTCGCGCCGAGCACGGGGATCAGGTCCCGGCCCATCGCCCCGCCGAGCACCTTCCGCACCGGACCGAGGGCGAGCGGCAGGGCGAGCAGCACCAGCGCCGCGGGCCAGTGCGCGATGATCACCGGCACCATGAGCACGAAAGGCGCCAGCAGCGCCGTCGTGAAGAGCAGGCGCGTGCCGCGCTCACCGAGTCGGACCGCGAGGGTCCTCTTGCCGGAGACGGCATCGGTGGGGATGTCGCGCAGGTTGTTGGTGAGCATCAGCGCGACGGCGAGCAGCCCGATCGCGACCGAGGCGAGCAGCGCCCCCCAGGAGGGGCGGCCCGTGATCGCGAGCGCCGTGCCGTTGACGGCGACGAGACCGAAGAACACGAACACGAAGACCTCGCCGAGGCCCAGGTAGCCGTAGGGCTTCCTGCCGCCGGTGTAGAACCAGGCTGCGGCGATCGCGGCGGCGCCGACGACCAGCGCCCACCACATCTGCGCCACGGCCACCAGCACGACGCCGAACAGGCCGCCGAGGGCGAGGGAGATGATCGCGGCGCGCTTCACGGTCGCGGGGCGGGCGGCGCCGGAGCCGGTGAGGCGGAAGGGGCCGACCCGGTCGTCGTCCGTGCCGCGGATCCCGTCGGAGTAGTCGTTGGCGAAGTTCACGCCGATCTGCAGCGAGAAGGAGACGGCGAGGGCCAGCAGCGCCCGGGGGATCACCAGCGCCCAGTCGACCGATCCGGTGAGCTCGCCGAGCTGCCACACGGCGACGCCGGTTCCGGCGGCGACGGGGGCGAGGGCGGCGGGGAGGGTCTTCGGGCGGGCGCCCTCCACCCACTGCGACAGGCTGGCCATCGTGCTCCTCACGCGTGCTGGGGCCGGCGGTCGACGGCCCCGACGAGCTTACGCCGCGGTGCGGCGCCGGACCGTCCCGTCGACTGTGAGTCGTGACCCGAGTGACGAGCACCGGGCCACCCGGATGCCGGGCCGCCGCGATGCAGGATCGGCCCGATGCCGGGCAGCTCCGATGCCCCGCCGCCGCTCTGCTCGACGTCCGTGGCGCACGGGCTCCGCGGCCTCCCCGACGGCGCGGCCGACGGGCAGGGCGGGGCAGCGGACCCTCAGCCGCCGGCGAGGCGGCGAGCGGCGGCGCGGTCCACCTTGCCGATGCCCAGCAGCGGCAGCTCCGCGACGACGTGGACGCGCTTGGGGATCATGTGCGCGGGCACCTCGCTGGTGCGCAGCGCGGAGCGGACGAGCGCCGAGGCCTCCGCGGGGTCCGTGCCCTCCTCGAGGGTGACCACCGCCTCGACCCGCTGGCCCCATTCCGGATCGGGCACCCCGACCGCGACGGAGGCGCGGACCAGGCCGCGCAGCATGAGGGAGCGATCGATCGCACGCTCGACCTCCTGAGGGAGGACCTTGCGTCCGCCGGTGTTGATCACGTCGTCGGCGCGGCCCAGCACGGTCAGTGCGCCGTCGGCGTCGAGCTCGGCGAGGTCGGAGGTGAGGAAGGCGCGCCCGGCGCCGTCATAGGAGCCGTCATCGGCGACGGACGCTCCGCCGGCTGGCGCGTCGGTGCCCGGCTCGGCGGCTGGCGGCGAGGCAGTGGCGAACACTCCGCCGTCGGTGCCGCCGTCGGCGGTGAGATAGCCGAGGGCGAGGGTGGGGGAGGAGATCCGCAGCCGGCCCGCGCCGGACTCGTCGGGGTCGAGCACCGACAGGGACACCCCGGGCAGCGGTTGACGGTCGTAGACGCAGCCGCCCGCGGTCTCCGAGGAGCCGTAGGTGGTGCGCACCGGGATCCGCTGGCCACGGGCGCGGGCGAGCACGTCGGGGCTGGTTGCGGCCCCGCCGACGAGCACGGCGGCGAAGCGCTTCAGCAGGCCGCGGGCGCGGGCGTCGTCCCCGGTCGCGCCGGTGACGATGCGGGTGAGCTGGGTGGGGACGAGAGAGGTGAGCGCCGGCAGCCCGGCCCGCTCCGCCTGCTCGAGGACGGGCCCGGCGAGCTCCACGAAGGTGGCGGCATCGAAATGGCCGCGCAGGTCAGGCAGCGGATCCGGCAGGGCGGGTCCTGGAAGGCCCAGCACCTGGCCGGTGCGGTGGGCGCGGGCGAGGACCTGCACCCCGGCGATGTGCGTCGGCGGCAGCAGCGGCAGCCAGAATCCGTGCCCGCGGGAGTCCGGGGCGGTGCCGTCGGCGGCGAAGAGCTGCGCGGTCGCGTCCTGCGAGGCCCTCAGCGCCGCGAGGCTGAGCGCGACGGCCTTCGCGGTCCCGGTCGATCCGGAGGTCGGGACCACCAGCGCCGTGTCCTCGAGCCCGGCGGGCAGTGTGCCGGGGGCCGGGAAGGGCCCGAGCCACAGGCGCGCCCGGCCCGCCATCACCTCGCCGATCGCCTCGGAGTGCGCGGCGAGAGAGGCGGCGGAGGCGTCGTAGGCGGGCGGGACCAGCCAGGGCAGGGACGCGGCGGCGGGGCCGTCGGGCACGGGCGCGGCCATCTCAGCCCTGCGGGTGGGGGAAGGAGGTCCAGTCGGGGTCGCGCTTCTCGAGGAAGGCGTCGCGGCCCTCGGCGGCCTCGTCGGTCATGTACGCCAGCCGCGTCGCCTCCCCGGCGAAGACCTGCTGGCCCATGAGGCCGTCGTCGGCGAGGTTGAAGGCGAACTTCAGCATACGTATCGCCTGCGGGGACTTCGTCGCGATGGTCGCGGCCATCGCGAGGGCCTCCTCCTCGATCCGTGCGTGGTCGACGACCCGGTTCACGGCACCCCAGTCGTAGGCGTCCTGGGCGGAGTACTCCTCGGCGAGGAAGAAGATCTCCCGCGCGCGCTTCTGACCGACCTGCTTGGCGAGATAGGCGGAGCCGTAGCCGCCGTCGAAGGAGCCGACGTTCGCGTCGGTCTGCTTGAAGCGGGCGTTCTCGCGGGAGGCGATCGACATGTCCGCGACCACGTGCAGGGAGTGCCCGCCGCCGGCGGCCCAGCCGTTCACGACCGCGATCACGACCTTGCCCATGGTGCGCATGAGGCGCTGCACCTCGAGGATGTGGAGGCGGCCCGCGGAACGGGTGCGCACGGAACCGGTCTCCTCCACAGCCTCCTCTGCGGCGTACTCGTAGCCGGCACGGCCGCGGATCCGCTGGTCGCCGCCGGAGCAGAAGGAGTGCCCGCCGTCCTTGGGGGAGGGGCCGTTGCCGGTCAGCAGGATCACGCCCACCCCGGTGTCGAGCCGGGCATGGTCCAGCGCTCGGTACAGCTCGTCGACGGTGTGGGGGCGGAAGGCGTTGCGCACCTCGGGACGGTCGAAGGCGATCCGCACCGTGGGCAGGTCCCGCACGGTCAGCTCCCCGTCGGGCGACTCGATCCGCTCCACGGCCCGGTGGTAGGTGATGTCGGTGAGCTCGGGCCCGCCGTGCTCGTGTGCCGGCACCTCCCGCCAGCGGCGGGCATCGAAGGTGTCGGAGACCTGACGGGGCAGCGGGGCGGGCGGGGTCGTCATGGCTTCCAGGGTAGTCCGGGCAGCGTGGGCCGCGGATCGCTGCGCAGCCTTCCGCAGATGCGCACGTCGAGGCGCTCGCCGTCGATCAGGAACTTCCCGCGCTCGACCCCCTCGTCGACGAAGCCTGCCGCGCGGGCGACCGCCGCGGAGGCGGGATTGTTCACCCGGTGTCCGAGCTCGAGCCTCTCGAGGCCCCACCCGCCGCCGGCCGTCGGCGTCAGCGCCTGGTCCGCGACGGTGGCGGCCGCCCGGGACGCGAGCCCACGACCGCGATGCTCGGCGCGCAGCCAGTAGAAGAACCAGCCGCTGCGGTTCTCCTCGTCCACGGTGATCGCCACCAGGCCGACGAGCCAATCTTCCGCATTGACGATCGCGGTCGCCCGGCGCTGCGGGGCGAGCAGCAAGGCCACCTGCTCATGGGCCTGCTCGAGAGTCCGCACCCCGCCTTGGCGGGCCATGTCAGGCGCCGAGCGGAAAGCGCCCAGCACCGCGAGTGCGTCCTCGGCCCCCACGGGGCGCAGCCCGTATCCGCCCTCGGGCGTCGTCGGGAGCGCTGAGGCGCCGGAAGCGGCTGGGCTCCGCGAGGCATCGTCGGTCGTGGGTTGCATCGCCTCATCGTGCCGTGCCTCGTACGCGCGGCGCACGTTCATTACTCTCGGGAACATGCTCATTCCCCCTGCCCTCCGCGAGCGCGGCATCGACCGCGTCCACGCCTGGTCCATCCCGATGACCACCCGGTTCCGACGGATCACCGAGCGCGACGGACTGCTGCTGCACGGTCCGGAGGGCTGGGCGGAGTTCTCCCCGTTCTGGGACTACGACGCGGCCGAGTCGACGGCCTGGCTGCGCGCCGCCCTCGAGGACGCGACGACGCCCCGCCCCGCCCCGCTGCGCGATCGGATCGAGGTCAACGCCACGATCCCGGTGCTCCCGCCGGTGCTCGCGGCGCGGATCGCGACGGTCGGCGGTGCGCGGACGGCGAAGGTGAAGGTCGCCGATCCCGGCTCCGACCTCGCCTCCGACGCGCAGCGCCTCGAGGCGGTCCGCGACGCGATGGGCCCGGACGCCCGGATCCGCATCGACGCGAACGCCGCCTGGACGTACGAGGAGGCGCTCGAGGCGCTGCCCGTCCTGGACCGGGCCGCGGGCGGGCTCGAGTACGCCGAGCAGCCCTGCGCCTCGCTCGAGGACCTCGCCGCGCTGCGCCGTGCCCTCGACATCCGGATCGCGGCCGACGAGTCGGTGCGCCGGGCGGAGGACCCGCTGCGGGTCGCCCGGGCCGAGGCCGCCGACCTGCTGGTGATGAAGATCCAGCCGCTCGGCGGCGTCACCCGCTGCCTCGAGCTGGCCGAGGAGGCGGGGCTGCCGGTCGTGGTCTCCTCCGCGCTCGAGTCGAGCATCGGCCTCGGCGCGGGGCTCGCCCTCGCCGCGGCGCTGCCGGAGCTGCCGCACGCCTGCGGTCTCGCGACCGCGACCCTGCTCACCGGCGACCTCGCCCCGCAGCCTCTGCACGCGACCGGCGGCACGCTGCCCGTCGGCCGGACGGCGCCGAGCGAGGAGCTGCTCGCCCGCCACGCGGCCGACGGCGCCCTCGCCGCGCGCTGGGAGGAGCGGCTCGCGGCCTGCGCGGCCCTGCTCTGACAGCACGTGAGCGGGCCGGGACTACCCTGACGGGGTGCACGAGCCCTCCGCCCCGATCCCCGCACCGCTGACGATCCCCGCGCCCCGGCCCACCGGCTCCGGCGCGGTGGACCAGGCGGTCGCGGTCTGGTCCGCGCTCGCGGGGCTCGGACTGGCCGAGGCGGTGCTCGCTCCCGGCTCGCGCTCCGCGCCGCTGGTCTACGGCCTCGCGGCCGACGAGGTGGCCGGTCGGATCCGTGCCCACGTGCGGATCGACGAGCGCGCCGCCGCCTTCACCGCCCTGGGCCTCGGCCGCCTGGATCCTGCGCGGCCCGCCGCGGTCGTGACCACCTCCGGTACCGCCACCGCGCACCTCCACGCCGCCGTGATGGAGGCGCACCACTCGCGAATCCCGCTGCTCGTGCTCACCGCGGACCGGCCTGCCGAGCTGCGCGAGGTCGGCGCGAACCAGACCACTCGCCAGGCCGGCATGTTCCGCTCGCTGGTGCGCCTGGCCGTGGACCTGCCCGCCCCGACCGCCGAGGCGGCGAGCCCGGTCGAGCTGCGCACCGCCGTCTCCACCGCCGCCCGCGCCCTCGCCGCCGCGACCGGGGAGCACCCCGGTCCCGTGCACCTGAACCTCTCCTTCCGCGACCCGCTCGTGCCCCGCGCAGAGGAGTCGGAGCAGCCCGACAGGACCGCGGCGCCGGAGCGGATCGTCGTCACGCGCCGCGTCCCCGCCCCGGCGCCTGCCCCGCAGCCGGTCCCGGTCGACTCCCGCACCGTCGTCGTCGCGGGGGACGGGGCGGGACCG
>NZ_KV788896.1:0-8989 GCF_001807385.1 Brachybacterium sp. HMSC06H03
GGGCACGGCTCCCGGCACCCACCCCGGGCCGACCGGGCCCCGGGAGCCGGACGCCCTCTACCAGGTCCCGCTCGTGCTGCGCCGCCCCGAGGACGCCCCCGCCCCCGAGGAGGGCGCCGAGATCGGGGTGCTCGCGGTCGCCGGCGGTCCGCTGCGGGTGGACGACGCGACGCGGGACGCCGACGGGCGCGCCGCCCTGGTCGCGACCCTCGTCTCCGGCGACGGCGCCGCCGGCCCCGGGCTGTCCCTGGCCTCCCACCGCACCCACCCCGGCTCCCCGCTGCCGCTGGGCCGGGCGATGCGAAGCCGGGTGCTGGCCGGGGAGCAGTCCAACACCTCCCTGATCATCGAGACGGAAGGGGCCTCCCCGCTGATCGTGAAGCTGTTCCGTGTGCTGCAGGACGGGGAGAACCCCGATGCGGCGCTGCAAGGCGCGCTCACCGCGCAGGGCTCCGCCCACGTGCCCGCCGTCGTCGGCGCCGCGACCGTGCGCACCGGAGCGATGCGCACCCATGCCCTCGTCGCCCAGGAGTTCCTGCCGCAGGTCGAGGACGCCTGGCGCGTCGCGCTGCGGCTCGCGCGCGCCGGCGAGGACTTCACCGCCCCCGCCCGGGCGCTCGGCACGACCCTCGCCGAGGTGCACCGCGATCTCGCCGCCGCGCTCGGCACGGTCGCGGCCGACGAGGGCGCGGTCCGGACCGTGATCGCGCAGATGCAGAGTCGTCTCGCACAGGTCGCCGCGGAGGTCGAGCAGGTCGCCGCGCACCGGGAGCCGCTCGCCGGCCTGCTGGACGCCGCCGCCGGGCAGACGTGGCCCGCGATGCAGCGCATCCACGGGGACCTTCACCTCGGACAGGTGCTCGCCTCGCCCGAGCGCGGCTGGGTGCTGCTGGACTTCGAGGGCGAGCCGCTGCGGCCGCTCGCCGAGCGCGCCCTGCCCGACTCCCCGCTGCGGGACGTCGCCGGGATGCTGCGCAGTCTCGACTACGTCGCCGGCGCCGTCGCCCTCGAGCACGGGGTCGACGCGGGTGCCTGGGCGGCCGACGCCCGCGCCGCCTTCCTCGAGGGCTGGGCGGCGGAGGCGGGGACGCCCGCACCCGCGGTGCTCGCCGCCTTCGAGGCCGACAAGGCGGTGTACGAGGCGCTGTACGAGTCCCGTCAGCGCCCCGACTGGCTGCCGATCCCGCTCGGCGCGCTCGAGCGGATCAGCGCACGAGGCGCGGGGGCGGGGGCGGCGGGCTGAGCGCCGAGACGGGGCTGGTGGTGGTGATCGGGGTGAGGGAGCCAGGCAGGAACGGGGCGCTGATGGCTCGCACCGCGACGCGCACGCCGACGATCACCTCGAGCAGATCGCCGTCGGACCCGCCCCAGGTCGCGTCGAGGATCCCGTTCGCCTCCTCGGCGGAGCGGCGGGTGAGGCCGTGGGCCGCGGCGCGGCGCTCTACCGACTCGAGCAGCCTCGCGCTCGCCGCCTGATCGGGATCGGGCGTCCCGTCGGCCGCGAGGAGGGCGCTGACGTGGCAGAGCGTCTGCAGCCCGTGCCAGGAGCCGCCCGAGGAGCGGTCGCGCTCGGGGCGGTGGTCGCGGAAGGCGATCAGCCCGGGCTGCTGCTCGAGGAGCACGGCGGTCACGTCCTCCAGCAGGGAGCGGATCCGCGCATGGGTGGCGTCCTGGCCCGGGATCTCGTCCCCGGCCCCTCGGGGGAGCGCTGACATCCTCGACCGCCTCTCCCGTCGCGCCGCCCGCGGCGACGTCCTGCTCCGTCGCCCGTCCGCGCGGGTGGCGACCAGGGTATCGGCCCCTCGGGGAGCCCTGCGATGGGGAGAACTCCCCATCGGCCGGCGAGCGCCGGGCTCAGCCCTCCTCGACCGGCACGAACTCGACCGGGGAGACCGAGGAGTAGCGGTCCTGTCGGATCGAGACCACGCCGACGCCGCCGATGAACGGGGCGAGCGCCTGCGGGTTCTTGCCGGGGTTGGCGAGGATGACCTGGAAGCCGAAGTGGCGGAAGGACTCCATCGCGGCGGTGATGAACTTGCCCGCGCCCTTGGAGAACGCCTCGTCGATGATGATCGGCGCGTAGCGGGGCACCTCCTGCCCGGTGCCGGCGAGCTGGTAGCGCAGCGCCGCGGCGAGGCAGAAGGTGGCCAGGCGCTCGTTCTGGCCGCCGGAGAGGGGGCCGCCGGACTCGTGGGCGTGGACCACGGTGCCCTCGGCGTCGACCTCCTCGGCGTGGAAGTGCACGTGACGGCGCACGTCGAGGATGACGCGGGAGACCTGGTCGTCGCGGGTGCGGGCGGCGCCGATGAGGTCCATCAGGTGGCGCAGGGACAGGAACCGCTCCTCGGCCAGCTCCCGGTCTCGGGAGATGTCGTTCAGCGCCGTGTCCGCCACGGCCTCCTCGAGCGCCTTGCGGAACTCGTCCAGGGCCGCGAGGTGCACGGGCCGCATGGACAGCTGCAGGAAGCGGCCGGAGTGGAACTCGACCTGGGCCAGCAGCGCGTTGATGCGCTGGAGGCGCTTGCGGATCTCGGCGGGCTCGCGCGCGATCGCGGTGGCCAGCGCCTGCACGTCCCCGAGGGTGTTGCCGGTGAAGAACTCGAAGAAGCGGTCCTCGACCTCGGGCAGCTTCTCCTCCTCGATCCGCTGGAGGATCGCGAGATAGTCCTCGATCCCCTCGAGCGTGGGGGCGGTGTCCCCGGCCTGCGCGGGCCAGCGGCGGGAGAACTCGCGCATGGCGGTGCGCATGTCCTCCTCGGCGCGGGAGGTGCGCTTGGTGAGGTCCATCAGCTCCGCGTCCAGGGTGGCGGAGGCGTCCTTGGTGACGCGGTCGATGGTGGACAGCACGAGCGTCGGGGCGATCGCGGCGAAGCGCGCGGCGAGCTCGTCCTCGACCTCGGGGTCCAGGCTCGTCTCGGCGATGCGCTCCTTCGCCTGGGCGAGGCGCTCCTCGGCCCGCTCGGCCTGCTCGGAGGTCTTCCCGGCCGCGCGCACCACCTCGAGCAGCTCCTCGTCGCTCGCAGCGATCGAGGCCTCGACGTCGTCGATCTGTCGGGCGAGCTCGGTGAGGGCGGCGGAGCCGTCCTCCGCGGCGCGGACCATGTCGCGCAGGTTCGCCACACGCCGCGCGACCGAGGCGGCATCGATGTCGTCCCAGGTGACCGCGCTGATCGCCTGGAGTGCGTAGAGCCGCTCACGGCGCCGCTCCCGCTCGACCTCGACGTCCTTGCGGCGGGCCTGCGCCTCGAACAGCGCCTGCTCGGCGCGGGTGCGCTCCTGCTCGAACACGGCGCGCTTGGCGCGGTTGTCGAAGCCGAGCACCCACTGGGAGCGGTCGTTGATCTGCCGGTCCGCGCTCTTCTCGTGCCGGGTGGCGGAGTGCTTGATCTGGCCGGAGCGGAGCACGGCCCGGTTCAGCCGGGTGAACTCTTCGAGGTTCTCGGCGCAGGTGTAGTCCATGCGGGCGGCGATCTCGTGGGAGAGCCAGACGTGGAACTCGCCGTCCTTGACGTCGAGCTTCGCCGCGAGCGAGCGCTCGTCGATGTTCTTCGCGGGGCGGCGCAGATCGGTGTTCACACGGTTGTAGGAGATCCGACGGCGCAGCTTCGTGCGGTCGATGACCTGCGCGACCTGGCGGTACGCCCGGTCCGGGACGAGGATCGAGCGGGCCAGTCCCCGCAGCGCCTGCTCCGCGGCGGCGGTCCACTCCTCCTCGCCGTCGCGCACCTGCAGCAGCTCGGCGGCGAAGGGCAGCTCGGTCGGGGCGATGCCCACCTCGGCGGCGATGTGGTCGCGCAGCGCCACGTCCTCGGAGTGGAGGTTCGAGGCGCGGGAGGTGAGGGAGGCGAGCTCCTCGCGGGTGCGCTGAAGGGTCGCGCCGAGCTCGCGCACGGTCGCCTCCGCCTCCCAGCGGGCGGCGTCGGCGCCCCGCTCCTCCTCCTCGAGGGACTCGCGCAGCTGGGCGACCTCGCGCTGCAGGCCGAGGAACATGTCCTCCCCCGCCGGGGTGCGCAGCTCCACGGTCGCCAGCTGCGAGGCGAACTCGGCGGCCCGCTCGCGGCGGCGCTCCCGCTCCACCTCGAGCCCGGCGATCTGCTGCTTCCAGTCGTCGATCTCCCCGCCGCCGGCGCGGCGGCGCTGCTCCTTGAGCTGGGCGAGGTCGGAGCGGGCCTCGGACACGTCCTGGGTGAGGCGGCGCTGCTGGGCGGTGAGGGAGTCCCGCTCCAGCTGGAGCCGGCCGGTCTCCTCCCCCAGCAGCCGCACCAGGTGCTGGGCGGCGAAGACGTCGATGTCGGCGCGGCGGTCCACCAGCTCGCCGCCGCGCTCGCGCATGGCGGACCAGTCCTCGTGGGTGGTGCGCAGGGTGCGCAGCAGGTCCCGCTGCTCGCGCGCGGTCACCAGGGCCTCGTACACCTCGGAGAGGTTGTGGAAGTTCGCCAGCGCCTGGTCGGCGAGATCGAAGGTGCGCGGCTCGTCGAGCATGTAGTCGCGCAGCAGCGCGTTGACGTCGCCGAGCTCCTTGGCGGACTGGATCTTGTGCAGCAGCCCGAGCGCCTTCTCGTCGGGGATGCCCAGCAGCTGGCAGAACGCGGCCCGGTACTCGCGGAACTGGCGGAAGGTCTGGGTGCCGGGATGGGCGGCCTCGAGCGCCTTGCCCTCGATCTGGGTGGAGACGAACTGGCGCAGGTCGGTGACGTCCAGGGGCTTCCGAGCGATGACGTAGAGGGACTTCACGTCGGAGTCCGCGGAGTGGCCGGCGTGCAGGAGCAGCAGGCGGGAGAGCTGGACCGTGCCGCCGCGGCCGTCGCCGTAGCGCAGGGTGAGCACCGACAGGGTCGTCTTCTCGCGCAGCACCTCCTGGCTGAACTCGCCGGTGGCCTGGTCGTAGTGCATCGCCCAGGCGCCGCGGACGTAGCTGGCGACGGTGCGGCGGTACTTCGAGCGCTGGGGGCCGGCGTCGGAGGCGGCGGCGTTGAACTGGAGCGTGCGCGGCGGGGTGAGCAGGGCGCTGATCGCGTCCAGAAGCGTGGACTTGCCGGTGCCGGGCCCGCCGGTGAGGAAGAAGCCCTTGGAGGAGATCGCCAGGTCATGGGTGCCGTGGAAGGTGCCCCAGTTGGAGATCTGCACATGGGTGAGCCGCCACTGCCCCGGGTGCGGATGATCGGGGTCGGTCACCGCCGGCTCGGCGGGGGCGTCCGGCCCGGCCATGCCGGGGAGGTCGAGGACGTCCTCTCCCCGGGTGTTCGCGGCGTCAGTCGTGGTAGGCACCCCGTCAGGGTACCGAGTCCGATCGCGATGCGGGGCTGACCGAGGTCGCCCCGCTCACGGCCGGATGACGCCCACCCCGGCCGGCGCCCGCTCTCCGAGCTCGACGAGCGCGTCGCAGGCCTGCTCGAGGTCGAGGGTGCGGGTGACGAGGTCCTGCGGTCGCAGCGAGCCCTCGCGCACCAGGGCGAGCAGACCCGGATAGTCCGCGGCGGCCATGCCGTGGCTGCCCAGCACGGCGAGCTCCTGGGAGATCACGCGAGGGATCGCGAGTCGCGGCGGCTCCGCGTACAGCCCGATCTGCAAGTGCCGTCCGAGCGGGGCGAGGGCGAGCAGCGCCGCGTCCGTCGTCTCCTCGCGGCCGAGCGCCTCGACGCTCGCCGTCGGCCGCTCCCCCGCCGCCTCGATGATCGCCGCGGCCGTCGCCGCCGGATCCAGGCCGCGGGAGTCCACGGTCACCGCCGCCCCGTGCTCGCGGGCGAGGGCGAGGGCACCTGGGTCGATGTCGACGGCGATCGGCCGGGCGCCGAGCGAGGCGGCGATCATGACCGCCGAGAGCCCCACCCCGCCGCAGCCGATCACGGCGACGGACTCCCCGGCGCGGAGCCCGGCGCGGGCGGTCAGGGCCCGGTAGGCGGTCGCGAAGCGGCAGCCGAGGGTCACGACCGCCTCGGCGGGCAGCTCCTCGCCGACGGGGACGAGGTTGTGGTCGGCGGCGCGGATCACGACCTGCTCAGCCCAGGAGCCGTCGTGGGTGAAGCCGGGCTGGGTCTGGTCCGGGCAGATCTGGGCGGCGCCCTGGCGGCACCAGCGGCAGCGCCCGCATCCCTCGACGAAGGGAGTGGTCACCCGGTCCCCGACCCGCACCGCCCGGACGCCCTCCCCGAGCGCAGCGACGCGGCCGACCATCTCGTGCCCGGGCACGCGCGGGAGCGTCACCGAGTCGTCATGACCGGCGAAGGCGTGATGGTCCGAGCGGCACAGCCCCGTCGCCTCCACGTCCAGCACCACGCCGCCCGGCGGGGCCGACGGGGCGGGGAGGTCGCGGACCTCGGGACGGAGACCGAACTGCTCGATGACGACGGCGCGCATGGTGACAAGTGTGTCAGGCTCAGGCTGCGCCTTCCTGCTGATCTCCTACCGCTCGTCCCTCGCAGTACGTCGATCAGCCTTCGGCACGCCCCTTGCGCCAGTAGCCCATGAAGCTCACCTGCTTGCGGTCCACGCCGAGCTCCTTGACCAGGTGGCGGCGCAGGGTGGTGATCACCCCGGCCTCCCCGGCGAGCCACGCGTAGAAGGGGCCGTGCCCCTCGGTGGTCTCCCACAGGATCGTCTGGTCGATGTCGACCTCCTCGAACTCGCCCGGCTCGGCGGGCACGCCGACGGAGCAGTCCTGGCACAGCTCCGGCCGCTCGTCCAGGAGGCGCCGCACCGCAGGGTCCAGCAGCGTGCCGTGCGGGGCGTCGCCGCGGGCGAGCCAGGTCAGCTCCACGTCGGAGCGGGAGAGGACACGCTGCTCGTCCCGGGCGTCGGGCACCTCGATGAAGGCGTGGCCGGTGAAGCCGGCGGGGAGTGTCTCGAGGATCGCGCAGATCGCGGGCAGGGCCGTCTCGTCCCCGGCCAGCAGCAGGCGCCGGGCGGTGCCGGGACGGAACTCGATCCCGCCGTAGTCGGGGCCGACGAGGCGGCGGTTCGGGCCGAGCATCGTGATCGTGTCGCCCACCTCGGCGGCGGCCGCCCAGCGCGCCGCGACCCCGGAGCCGGGGACGACGGGCTCCTCGAGGTGCAGGACCATGTCGATGTCCAGCTCGGGGTCCTCCCCCAGGTTGCCGGGATGGCCCGCGCCGCGCATCTCGCGGATCGAGTAGGTGCGCATCCAGCCGCGCTCGGCGGTGTCGACCTGCAGCCAGTCGCGGTACCAGCCCGCGAAGGCGTCGGGGTCGGAGACGGCGTCGGGGCGCAGCGCGGCGAAATGGTCCACGCTCGCCTCGGGGCCCGGGATGATCAGCTTGATGCGCACGTCCAGCAGCGGCCCGCCCACGCCGAGATGGCGCAGCTCGGGGCTGGTCAGGGTCAGGCGCACGAGGTTGTCGCCCACCATGGTGCGGGCGCCGACCGTGAGGGTGAAGGCCAGCTGCGGGCTCCCCTCGAGCGCGGGGACCAGCACGGGCTCCTCCGAGGCGCGGGCGGCGGTGCGATGCTGGTCGGTGGCGGCGGACATGGGGTCCTCCTCGGACTCGTCGGCCGTGCCGGGGGCGGTTCCGGCGTCGGCCTGGCGTGCGGATTCGGGGTCGGTGCCGTCGGCGTTCCGGGAGGCGACGGCGTCGGGGGCGGTCTCCCGGCCCAGCGGCAGCACCATCGGGGTGCCGGTGACCGGGTCGGGGGCGATCAGGGCGTTGAGGGCGAAGACCTCCTTGACCATGGCCGAGGTGATCACGTCGGCCGGGGCGCCCTGGCAGTGGACGGCGCCGCGGTGCACGGCGACGAGATGATCGGCGTAGCGGGCGGCGAGCTGGAGGTCGTGCAGCACGATCGCGACGGTGGTGCCGCGGGTGCGGTTCAGCTCGCTGACCACGTCGAGCACCTCGAGCTGGTGGGTGACGTCGAGATAGGTGGTCGGCTCGTCCAGCAGCAGCACCTCGGTGCGCTGTGCGAGGGCCATGGCGATCCACACCCGCTGACGCTGCCCTCCGGAGAGCTCGTCGAGCAGACGGTCCGCGAGCTCGTCGGTGCGGGTGAGGGCCAGCGCCTCGGCCACCGCCTGATCGTCCTCGTCGCTCCACTGCGGGAACAGGCCCTGGTGCGGGTAGCGGCCGCGGGTGACCAGCTCCCGCACGGTCACGCCGTCGGGCGCGAGCGGGGACTGCGGCAGCAGGCCGAGCCGGCGGGCGAGCTCCTTGCCGCGCAGGGAGTGGATGTCGGCGCCGTCCAGCAGCACCGACCCCTGACGGGGCGGCAGCAGGCGCGACAGGCCCCGCAGCAGGGTCGACTTCCCCGAGCCGTTCGCGCCGACGATCATCGTCACCTTCCCCTCGGGGAGGGTCAGGTCGAGGTCATCGACGACGACGCGTCGCTCGTAGGCGAGCTGCAGGTTCCGGGCGGTCAGCTGGGCCACGGGATCACCTTCCACTTCCGGAGGTCTTCGAGCGCACGAGCATCCACAGCAGGAACGGCGCCCCGAGCGCTCCGGTGATGACGCCGGCCGGCATCTCGTGCCGGCCGAAGAGGTTCTGGCCCGCGACGTCGGCCGCGAGCACGAGCACGGCGCCGAGCAGCGCCGCGAGGAGGAAGCTGGGCCGGCCCGCGATCATCCGCGCGAGGGGTCCCGCGAGGAAGGCGACGAAGGCGAGCGGGCCGGCGACCGCGACGGTGAAGGAGCTCAGCAGCACCCCCACGATCACCAGCGCGATGCGGGTGGCGGGCACGGGCAGGCCGAGGCTGGTGGCGGTCTCGTCCCCCAGCTGCAGGATCCGCAGCCGGCCCACCAGCGCGGCGAGCAGCGGCACGAGGACCACCAGCGAGGCGGCGAGCACGGCGGCGCGCGGCCAGGTGGAGCCGGCGACGGAGCCGACCAGCCAGTGCATCGCGTCGCCCGCCTGCTGGGACTCCATCCGGCTGAGCAGATACTGGATCAGCGCGGTGAAGCCGGCGGCGACCCCGAGGCCCACCAGCACGAAGCGGTCGTCGACCGCGCCGGCGCCGCCGGCCCCCGGACCGCCGGGCC
>NZ_KV788897.1:0-1562 GCF_001807385.1 Brachybacterium sp. HMSC06H03
CCGGTCACGGTGATCGCGATCGCCCCCGGCGGCAGCGCCACCCGCGGCGTCGGCACCGCGCGCCGTCCCGCCCTCGAGCGCCTCGGGCACGGCGTGATCGTGCAGGCCGGGGAGGTGTCCGTCGACCCGTCCTCCCGGGACCTGCTGCGGGACGTGGCCGCGGTGCGGCACGCCGCCACCACGGGGCTCCCGCTGGCCGAGGCGACCCTCGCCCGCATGGCGCAGGAGCCCGTGGCGCCGCTGCTGCCCGCCCAGCGCGACGTGCTCGTCGACGCCCTCGCCGGGGAGCACCTCGCCGACGCCTACGAGGCCCTCGACGTCAAGGGCGTGTTCTCCCGCTGGGTGCCGGGCTGGGCCGAGATCCGCAACCGGCCCCAGCGCTCGGCCGTGCACCGCTTCACCGTGGACCGCCACCAGATCGAGACCGTGCTCGAGGCGCAGCGCTTCCTGTCCCGCGTCAGCCGACCCGACCTGCTCCTGGTCACCGCCCTGCTGCACGACCTCGGCAAGCGCCCAGGGGCGCGGGACCACGCCGCCGAGGGCGCGCCGCTCGCCGAGACCGCGGCTCGCCACCTCGGCTTCGACAGGGCCGATGCCCGCACGATCGCGACCCTCGCGCGCGAGCACCTGACCCTGGTGGGCCTCGCCACCGGCCGCGACCTCGCCGACCCCACGACCCTGCGCGAGCTGCTGCGGGCGGTGGACGAGGACCTCGACACCCTCGAGCTGCTGCGGGCCCTGACCGAGGCCGACGCGATCGCCGCCGGCCCCTCGGCCTGGTCCACCTGGCGCGCCGACCTCGTCGACCACCTCACCGATCTCGGGCGCGACGCGCTGCGCGGCACCGAGACCGCGCCCCGCACCCGGCTGGCCCCGCAGCGCTCCGCCCAGGAGGCGGTGCTGGCCGCGGTGCGCCGCAGCGACAGCGCGCAGGTCATCTATCCCGCCCCGCTGGACGACGAGCCGATCTCGCAGCTCTGCCTCGGCGCCCCCGACGGCGCCGGGGTCTTCGCGGCGATGGCGCGGGTGCTGGTGCGGCTGCGCCTGGACGTGCACAGCGCCGTGGTCAGCACCCAGGACGGGATCGCCGTGAACACCTGGTGGGTCACCGGCACCCAGGCCGACCTCCCGCACCCCTCCGTGGTGCGTTCGGCCCTGGACCGGGAGCTGGCGCACCGGGACCGGGCCGACGCCCGGGTGCTCGAGCTCCCACCGGCTCCGCCGCTGCGGACCACCGAGGACGCCCCGGTGGTGACGCTCCTGCCCGGCGCCTCGCGCGAGGCGACCGTCGTGCAGGTCAACGCCCGCAACCGTCCCAGCCTCCTGGCCGACGTCGCCGAGACGATCACCGTCCACGGGCTGCAGGTGCGCAGCGCCCACGTGATGACCCTCGGCCGGCGCGCGGTGGACGTGCTGTACCTGACCGATCAGCACGGCCGCGCCCTGGACCCGCCGACCGTCGGCCGGATCGTCGCGGCCCTGATGGACGCCGCCTCGACCTGAGCCGGCCGGGTCGGCGTCGCCGCGCAGGCTGGGCCGCGGCGCAGGCTCCGCTGCGGCGC
>NZ_KV788898.1:0-11775 GCF_001807385.1 Brachybacterium sp. HMSC06H03
CGGGCCCGTCGTCCGGCCCCGGCTCGCCCGCTCCCGGCGCCGTGGCCGTCGCCGGCCAGCAGACCCTGTCGGCCGCGCAGGCGACCGCCACGCTGCGGAAGGTCGGGATCGGCACCCCGGTGCCCACCCTCGTCACCGGTGCGCTCGCCTATCTCGTCGCCCTCCTCGCGGCGCTGGTCGTGATCGTCTCGGCGGTCCTCGCCGTGCTCACCGCCGACACCGGCGCGAGCACGGACCCGACAGGCGGCGCGGCCGCCCCGGCGACCGACGACGCCGGATTCGCGGGGATCATCGGCCTGCTCGGGATCCCGTTCCAGCTGGTCGCCCTCGCGAGCTTCGGCTCCTACGACGCCGAGCTGCAGATGGGCTTCCTGGGGAGCCTCTCCCTGAGCTGGCGCGGCCTGCCGCTGCTGATCACCGCGGCGATGACCGTCTTCGCCTTCCTCGCAGCGCGCACCGCCCAGCGGCGATGGAGCTCCAACGGGCCGCTCGGCGCGCTCCTGTGGTCCGGCCTCTCCGGTCTCGGCGTCGCCCTGGTCGCGCTGCTGGTCACACGCCTGACCGCGGTCTCGATCGAGGACCCCGCGAACGGCCTCTCCCTCTCGATGCACGCCGCCGGGGCCGACATGTTCTTCGGCACCTGGACGCTGATCACGCTGCCGCTCCTGCTCGGCCATCTCGCGGGGATGCGCAAGCCCGACTGGTGGCCGCTGGTCGCCGACCTCGCCGCCGCGCCCCGCCTCGTGCTCGTCCACGCCCTCGCCTTCGCCGTGCCCGTCGGCCTCCTCGCCCTCGCGGCCGGGACGATCGCGCAGATCGTCGACGGGGAGGGGCGCTCCGTGCTCGGCGCACTGCTGGCGCTGCCGCTGTGGGGACCGACCGCCCTCGCGCTCCTGCCGGGCCTCGGGATGCTGGTCGTGCCGGTGCGCGCCTCCACACGTGGTGACGTGGGCGACCTCGGGCTGGGGAGGGGCATCACGCCGCAGAGCGGCACGCAGAGCCTGTGGTTCGTCGACCTGCCCTGGTACGTGTGGCTGCCGATGGTGCTGATCGCGCTGCTCGTGCCGCTGCTGATCGCGCTGCT
Source organism: Brachybacterium sp. HMSC06H03 (assembly GCF_001807385.1). Classification (NCBI taxonomy): domain Bacteria; kingdom Bacillati; phylum Actinomycetota; class Actinomycetes; order Micrococcales; family Dermabacteraceae; genus Brachybacterium; species Brachybacterium sp. HMSC06H03. The sequence goes on from NZ_KV788898.1 coordinate 1,085, forward strand.
GTGGCACCGTGACCGGGAGATCCCGGCCGGGAACGTGCTCGCGCAGTTCACCTCCTGGGCGGCGCTGCCGCTCGCCTACACCTTCTGCGCGCTGGTGCTGCTGGCGCTGGTGCACGTGCGGATGGACGCCGAGATGGGCTTCCTCGGCGCGATGGGCGTCTCGATGTCGCTGGCCGCCTGGATGCCGGTGGTCGCGTTCTTCCTCGGCCTCGCCGTCGAGGTGATCGCGCGCTTCGGCGCTCCCTTCGTGGACCGCTTCGTGCCCGGCCCGCTCGTGAACTGGTTCCGCCGCTCGGCGCGGGCGCGTCGCGCCGAATCGGCCGCCCCGGCCGCGCCCGTCGGGGAAGATGGATGGTCGTGGACGACGTCGAGCGCAGCTCCCCGCACCGGGGACGGGAGGAACCAGGGATGACAGGTCAGGACCAGGGACATCAGGGCGAGTCGCGCCCGGAGGCGATCGGCGACGACCGCGCCGCCGGCTCCGAGGCGTACTTCGTCCCGGTCGACCCCGACACCTACCTGCCCAGCGAGCACGCGGGCGGCGCGTGGAGCGACGACGAGCTGCACATCAGCCCCGTCGGCGCCCTGCTGGTGGAGCATCTCGAGCGCTGGCGGGCTCAGCACGCCGACCCCGACAAGGTGCTCGGCCGGCTCTCCATCGACATCCTCGGTCAGCTCCGCCGAGGGCCGATCGAGCTGTCCACCCGCATGCTCCGCCCCGGCCGCACCATCGAGCTGCTCGAGACCACCGCCGTGATCGCCGGGCGCGAGACGCTCCGCGCCCGCAGCTGGGTGATGTCCGCGCAGGAGACCGCCGAGGTCGCCGGCACCGAGCTGCCGCCGCTGCCCGGCCCCGAGGGACTGCCCGAGCGGAGCATGGCCGAGGACTGGACCGGCGGCTTCATCCACAGCATCAGCCTGCGCGACGCCGAGCCGAAGCGGCCCGGACGCGGCCGCAGCTGGTTGCGCGCCGAGCATCCCCTGATCGAGGGCGAGGAGGCCGGCGAGCTCGCCACCTTCCTCGTCCCCGTCGACGCCTCCAACGGCATCGCGGTGCGCGAGACGCCGCGCGAATGGATGTTCCCGAACCTCGACCTCACCATCCACCTGATGCGCCGGCCGACGGGCCGCTGGCTGGGACTGGACACCACCGTCTCCTTCGGCCCCACCGGACAGGGCCTGACCAGCTCGGTCCTCCACGACCAGGAGGGGCCGCTCGGCTCGGTGCAGCAGACGCTCACCGTCCGCCCCATCCCTCGCCAGGCCTGACGAGGCACCTGCCGATGGCAGGTTCTGCGGGATCATCGACGCGAGTGCGCCGCCCTTGCGGCTCGACCGCTGCTCCGGACTGACGGGCCCGTGGCAGGACGGCCGGCATCCCGCTGCGCTTCGTGGGCAGCGACAGGATCCAGCTCGAGTTCGAGCTGTCCCTGATCGAGCAGGGCTGAGCCGGACACACGCAGTGCGACGAGCGGGCGGCGCCGGGGAACGGCGCCGCCCGCTCACGCATACCCTGACTGCCATGCCGCACCTGCTCTGCCTCGACCTGGGGACCTCCGCCGCGAAGGCCGCGCTCCTGGACCTGGACGGCACCGTCCATCGCCGGGCGGAGGCCCCGTACCCCACCCGCCACGCGGCCGACGGGACCGCCGAGCAGGACCCCCGCGACTGGGAGCGCGCCGCCCGCGCGGTGATCGTCGAGCTGCTCGAGGCGGCGCCCGCCGCGAAGGCGTCGGTCGATGGCGCGGCGCCGGCGCCCGTGCCGGACACGGCGCCCGACGTCGAGGTGGCGGCGCTCGTGCTCACCGGGCAGATGCAGGACCTCGTCCCCGTCCCGCGTGCGGGTGCCGCGAGCTTCGCGATCCTCTACTCCGACACCCGCGCGGGCGCCGAGGCGGAGGAGCTGCGCGCCGCGCTCGCTGCGGACGGCGTCTCCTGGGACGCGCTCACCGGCAACCTGCAGGACGCGACCAGCTGCGCCGCGATGCACCTGCGCCTGCTCCGGACGGCCCCGGAACAGCTCGCGGACCTGCAGGGCGTCGTGTTCGGCCCGGCCGGATATCTCGTGGCGCGGATGGGGCTCGGGCTCTGGTGCGATCCGACGACCGCCGCGACGACAGGACTGCTCGAGGCTCGCACTCGCGACTGGTCGTCCGCAATCTCCCGCGCCGCCGGGCTCGATCCGGCTCTGCTGCCCGCGCTGACCGGTGCGGCAGGTCAGGTCGTGGGACGCACCGGCGCGGAGGCGACGGCGCTGCTGGGCGTGCCGGAGGGGCTGCCCGTCGTGCTCGCCCCGGGGGACGCGGGCGCCACGACCAGCGGGATCGTCGGCCTCGCGCCGGGCGACGCCTACGTCTACCTCGGGACCAGCGGATGGCTCGCCTCGGTGCTGCCCGGGACCGGGACGTCGCCGACGGGGGCACAGGACGCCGGCGGGGAGCGCGACGGGGACGAGCCCGACGGCGTGGAGTCGGCCGGCGAGGGGTCAGCCGGTGATGAACCCGCCGGCGAGCGGGCAGCCGGTGATGGACCCGCCGGCGTCTCGCACCACCTCGCTCTCGGAGCGTCGTCGGCGACCGCCGAGCCCCCGATCCTGCGGATCTCCGCGCTGCTCTCCGCCGGCGCCGCCGCGGACTGGGCCCGGCAGGCCGTCCTCGACGGGGCGGACCCGGCCCGGGCCGATCGGCTGCTCGAGGCGCGGGAGCAGGAGCGCGGCCGCGGTCCGAGCGGGCTGCTCGCCCTGCCCTCGATCGTGGGGGAGCGGTTCCCGGTCCGGGACGGGGATCTGCGCGGCGCCGTGCTGGGGATCGACGCGGGGACCCGGGGCATCGATCTGTACGCCGCGATGCTCGAGGGCGTGGCGCACGGACTCGCCCACGGGCTCGAGCACGCAGACGGCACCTCTCCTCGTCCGCTGCCCGTGACCGGGGGCGGCGCCGCCTCCGCGCCCTGGCTGCGGATCCTCGCCGACGTCACCGGCCGACCCGTGCGCACCGTCGACGGGACCGACGCCGCACTGCTCGGCTGCGCCCTCGTCGCCGCGGAGGCGCTCGGCCTGGACCACGCCCTGGTCCCGCTCGGCGCCCGACAGGAGGCGGCGACGATCGACCCCGACCCGTCGGCCGCAGCGCAGCATGCCGCGCTGCGGCCCGCTCACCGCGCCCTGTACGACGCGGCCGCGCAGGTGCAGCGGCTCCGCTGAGACGAGGCGGGCGAGCGGAGGCGGAGGAGGCGCCGGCACTCGGGTGCAACGGCGCCGCAGCCGACGAGGGGAGCGGGTGTGGACGGGCGGGCCGGTCCGGGAAACGGATCGTTCCTCCACAGGGAATTCTGGAGAGAATTGCTGATTCGCGGCGATGTGGAGGAACGGTCGGTGCGGGAGGCGGGGTGCCAGTGGACGCGGTGCGCACTCAAGCGTGCAGGTCATAGGCGTTCGAGGTGTGTCGGAGTCGACGTGTCGCGGGGCAATCTCCCGGTGTCGGGAGAATCGTGCTCCGACGCTGTCCACAATTTCCGTCGAGGATTTCATCTGTCAGGGGTGCGCGGGAGCATGGGGCCATGACAGCGACGACGCCCCCGCAGCCCGCCCCGGAGCAGCACGCTCCGGAGCAGGTGCTCGCCGCGCTGCATGCGGGCGGTCCGTCCGCGCTCGCAGAGCTCCTCGGGGACGTCGACCACCTGCTCACCTCCCTTGCGATCGACCCGCAGGCGATGTTCGAGGTCGGCGCTCGGCCGCGGCAGGAGATCAAGAACCTGCTGGACATGATCCACGGCGCGCTCAGCTCCCTCGCCGCGCTCGAGGCCCGCACCCTCGTCGCCTTCGCCGAGGCGCCCCTCCGCGACCGGATCGACGCGGCACGGGACGACGTCGCCCACGAGGACGACATCCTCCCGCCGCTCGAGCAGCTCATCCGCCAGTCCGATCGACGAGCCTCGGCCGACATCACCCTCGCGACACACCGCTCTCCCGCCACCGCGAGCTCGAGCCTGGCCGCCGCGCGCCGACTCGTCGGCTCCATGCCGCGCATGCTCTCCGCCCTCGGCCGCGGCGCGATCACACCTGCCGTCGCGTATGCCGCGGCCACCACCTCCGCCCCGCTGACCGACCAGCAGCGCCGGGACGTGGACCAGGTGCTCCACGAGCGCCTGCCCGAGATGGAGGGCGCCGGCGTCAAGGCCTGGCGAGGAGCCGTCGCGACCGCCGTCGGCGAGCTCGACCCCGACGGAGCCGCGCACCGGCACCGGATCGCCCGCCGCTCCCGCCACGTCACCCTCACCCCGGGCGAGCACGGCATGGCGACCCTCAGCGCCCACCTTCCCGCCCTCGACGCGAAGCGCGTCCACAAGCGGCTCTCCCTCGAGGCCGAGCGACGCAGGGCGGAGGGGGACCGGGAAGGCCACGGCGCGCTCATGGCCGATGCGCTGGTCGGGACCCTGCTCGGCAGGGACAGCGGACTCGAGCTCGAGACCCTCGACGTCGGCGTGATCATCACCGACCGGGCACTGCTCTCTCCCGAGCACGGCGACGCGGCGTACATCGAGGGATACGGCCCGGTGCCCGCCGAAGCCCTGCGCGCCGAGCTGCGCGCAGCCCTCGCCGCACCGGAGGACCCAGCCTGCGACCGCTACGGCCCTGACGGGCCGTCGATCAGGACTGTGCTGCGAAAGCTGTTCCAGCACCCCACGCGCGGGGAGATCGTCGCCGTCGAGTCGAGAGCCCGCGAGTTCCCGCGAGCCCTGAAACGCTTCCTGCATCTGCGAGACGGCCGCTGCCGAGCCCCGTACTGCGACGCCCACGTGCGCCAGTACGACCACATCACCCCGCACAGCCGCGGCGGTGCGACCAGCCTCGACAACGGCCAGGGGCTGTGCGGGCACGACAACCTCGGCAAGGAGGACGGCTACGCGACCGTCGAGCGCCGAGGCGATCAGGCCGCCGACGGCCACCAGGTGGAGTGGACGGGCCACAGCGGGGCGAGCGTCGTCCGACGGGCCCAGCGCCTCGGGCCGACCGCCTTCGTGGTGATGCCCGACGACTCGCAGGCACCGGATACGACGACGGGGACGACGGAAGCCGTAGGAGACTCCGACGGCGAGCAGCTCGAGACCAGCGGGGCCGCCGACGGGGAAGGGCTCGAGAGCCGCGGGACCACGGACGCGGAGGCCTGCACCATGACCCGCCCGATGAGCGCTCAGGTGCTCACCCGCACGATCCCGACCCACGCCGTGCGGTCAGCGGGCCCCTCCGGGCAGAGGAGCCCGCAGGCGCCCGTGCCCGGCAGGATCCCTCACGACGAGGGGCGACCCTGGAGGTCATCCACCGGATCGCCCCTCGCCTCGAGAGTTCGCCAGGCTCAGCGCGCTGCGCGCCGCAGCCAGGCGGTCGTCGCGCCCGGCAGCAGGATCTCGTCGTCCTCGCCGCCCTCGAGCGGGCTCGAGGCGATCAGCACCTCACCCTCCGGCAGCGCGACGGGCGCTTCGCCGAAGTTCGTCACCGACAGCCAGCCGCCCGGACGCTCGAAGGCCAGCACCTCCCCGGTCGAGAGAGTCTCGTCCCAGGTCAGCGACTCCTCGGACTGCAGCTCGCGGCGCAGTCGGAGCGCTGCCCGGTACATCTCGAGCGTCGAGCCGCGCACACCGTCCTCGGCCTCCACCGAGAAGTCTGCGAACCATGCCGGCTGGGGGAGATGCGCCCCGCCCGTGCCGAAGCCGAAGGACGAACCGCCGCGGGTCCACGGCAGCGGCACCCGGCAGCCGTCCCGGCCCAGCCCGTCGAAGCCGCGGTCCTCGGCGGTGGTGCGCCAGAACGCGGGGTCCTGCCGCTGCTCGTCGGGGATCTCGGCGACCTCGTGCAGGCCCAGCTCTTCGCCCTGGTACAGGTACGCGCTGCCCGGCAGCGCCAACTCGAACAGCGTCGCCGCCCGTGCCCGCCGCAGCCCCAGCGCACGGTCGATGCCGTCCTCGGGACCGCCCGCGAGCACCCACTCCGCGCCCTGCTTCACGTCCCGGCCGGCCCGGGGCGGCAGCCCGTACCGCGTCGCGTGGCGCACCCCGTCATGGTTCGAGAACACCCAGGTGGTGGAGGAGCCGGTGACCTCCGACTGCGCCAGGTTGTCGGTGACGATCTCCCGGAAGTGCGCGGCGTCGAAGTCCGCCTCCATCAGGTCGAAGTTGAAAGCCTGCCCCAGGCCCTCCGGGCTCGCGTACTTCGCGCGACGCTCCGCCGTCTCCACCCACGCCTCGGCCACCGCGATCCGCGGCGGATCGTAGCGGTCGAACAGCTCGCGCCACTCCGCATAGATCTGGTGCACGTCGTCCCGGTCCCACAGCGGATGTGTGCCGTCCTTCGGCATCTCCTTCAGCTCCGCCTTCGAGGGCAGCACCTCGCCCAGGTCCTTCGCCAGGCCGTGGGCGACGTCGATCCGGAACCCGTCCACCCCGCGGTCGGACCAGAACGCGAGGGTGCGCAGGAAGTCCTCGTGCACCTCCGGGTGCTTCCAGTTGAAGTCCGGCTGCTCGGTCGCGAAGGAGTGCAGGTACCACTGCCCGTCCGGCACCCGCGTCCACGCCGGGCCCGAGAAGATCGAGGTCCAGTCCGCCGGCGGCTCCTCGCCGTTCTCTCCCCGCCCGTCACGGAAGATGTACCGCTCGCGGGCGTTGGAGCCCTTCGGCGAGGCGAGCGCCTCCTGGAACCACTCGTGACGGTCCGAGGAGTGGTTCGGAACGACGTCCACGATCAGGCGGATCCCGACGCCGTGCAGCGCCGCGACCATCTCGTCGAACTCCTCGAGCGTCCCGATCCGCGGATCCACGTCGCGGTAGTCGTCCACGTCGTAGCCGCCGTCGGCCAGGGCCGAGGGGTAGAAGGGGCTCAGCCACACCGCATCCACGCCGAGCTTGTGCAGGTACGGCACGCGGGAGATGATCCCGCGCAGGTCGCCGATCCCGTCGCCGTTGCCGTCCGCGAAGGAGCGCGGATAGATCTGGTAGACGGAGGCCTGACGCCACCAGTCGGCGTCGGCCTGCAGCGCGGCGGGAAGGTTCTGGGGGACGGTGGTCACGATGGGGATCCTCCGGTCGTGTGGGTGTGGTGGTGAGGGGGCTGGGTCACTTGATCGCGCCCTGGGTGAGGCCCGACATCACCCAGCGCTGTGCGAACAGGTACACGATGATCGCGGGGGCCATCGCCATCAGGTACGACGCGAAGGCCACGTTGTAGTTGTTGCTGAACTGCGTCTGGAACATGTTCTGCAGCACCGGGACGGTCTGCAGCGCCGGGTCGGAGATGATCAGCGAGGGCATCATGAAGTCGTTCCACGACTGGATGAAGGCGAAGATCCCGACGGTCGCGCACATCGGTCCCAGCAGCGGCAGGATCAGCCGCCAGAACACCCGCCAGGTGCCGGCGCCGTCCATCCGCATCGACTCCTCGAGCTCGAGCGGGATGGTGCGCAGGAACGCGGTGAACAGCAGCGTGTTGAACGCCATCGCGAAGGCGATGTGCAGGATCGCCACGCCGAGGGGGTTGTCCAGCCCGAGAATCCCGGTGAGCTGGATCTGCGGCAGCGCCACCACCGGGAACGGGATGAACATCGCCGCCAGCAGGTAGAAGAACGACCAGCGGAACAGCCGACGGTCCCAGTTGCGCACGATCGCGTACGCCGCGAGGGAGGAGATCACGATCTCCCCGGCCACCGCGACCACGGTGATGAACAGCGAGATCGCGAAGGCGCGCGGGAAGTTCGTCAGGCTCCACGCCTCCGCGAAGCTCGAGAGGGTCAGCGGCGAGGGGAGGCTGAACGCATTGCCGTCGACCGCCTGCTCGGTGGTCTTCAGCGACATGTTCACGGTCACGAACAGCGGCACGAGCACCGTGAGCGCGCCGAGCATCAGCAGCGCGGTCGTGGTGACGTTCACGCGGTCGCGGCCCACCCGACCGCGTCGGCGGCGGCGCGGAGTCGGGGCGGTGCTCGAGGACGAGCCCGAAGGCGAGCCGGAGGAAGAGGCGGGGGCGAGGGGTGCGGCGGTCGACATGCTCAGAGCACCGTCCTTCCACGGGTGAGGCGGAGCTGCAGGCCCGCGAGCGCGATCGAGATCAGGAAGAACACCATGGCGTTGGCCATCTGGTAGGCGTAGTCCCCGCCCTCGAAGCCGCGGAAGATCGACATCGCGACCGAGCGGGTGGCCACGCCCGGCCCGCCGTCGGTGAGGCCGACGATGATGTCGTAGGCGTTGAGGTAGTTCTTGAAGCCGAGGATCGTGTTGATGACGACGAAGCCGGAGACCAGCGGCAGCGTGATGTGCCACAGGCTCTGCCGTCCCGTCGCGCCGTCGATCGACGCCGCCTCGTACACGTCGGCGGGGATCGTGACGAGCCCGGCGATGTAGATCAGCATCGTCGCGGGGATGGACTGCCAGGCCGTCACGATGACGATCGCGACCCATGCCCAGTCTTCGTTCGCCAGGATCGAGACCGACAGCGCCTCGGAGCCGAGCGCCTCGCCGAGCATCGGCACGGTGTTCGCGAACAGGTACTGGAACACGAACGCGATGACGATCCCGGAGATCACCATCGGGATCACGTAGATCGTGCGCAGCGCCGCGGTGAAGCGGATCCGGGAGGTCAGCCCGAGCGCCAGCAGGAACGCCAGCGCGTTCACGAGCACGACGGTGACCAGCGCGAACCCGAGGGTGAACAGGTAGGAGTCCAGGATCCCCTGGTCGCGGAACATCGCGATGTAGTTCCGCAGCCCGATGACGTCCCAGTCCCCGAACCCGATCGAGTTCGTGAAGCTGTAGGCGAAGCCGAGCACGGCCGGGAGCGTCACCGCGAGGGTGAACAGCGCCAGCGCTGGCAGGAGGAACAGGAGGTAGAGGGGGTCGGTGCGGCGCCGCGAGCGGCGCGGGACGGACGCGCGCCCGGTTGCCGGGGCGTCCGAGGCCGCGCCGTCCGCGGTCCCGGGCTCGCGCGTCGGTGTCGTCGTCGACATCGGTGCTCCTTGTCGTGGGGTCGTCATGCGCTCACTCCCGGAAGGCCAGGCGGGCCCAGTCGGCGTCCATGCGGGCCAGGACCGGCTCGGGGTCGGCGCCGCCGGCGATCGACTGGATGTAGTTCTCCGCCGGGATCGAGCGGGGGATGAACTGCGAGGCGCCCATGTAGAAGCGGCCCTCGTCGTAGTACCGCTGCATCTCGGCGATGCGGTCGTCGGTGACGGGCGGGGCGTCGGTCCTCGTGCCGAAGGCGAGGAACTCCGCGTTGTAGGGGTCCTGCACCTCGGGCCGCATCAGGAACTGCGCGAGCTCGCGCGCACCCTCGGGGCTGCTGGCCGCCTCGGGCACCCACAGCGACAGGTCGATGTTCACGCGCACCTTGAGATCGGCGGGGTCGTCGGTCATCGGCAGCGGGAAGGTGCCCAGCTCGACGTCCGTGCCGGCCTTCGCGATCTCGCCGAGCGCCCAGGGGCCCTGGAAGTACATCGCGCCCTTGCCCTGGGCGATCGCGGTGTTCCCGTCGCCGTAGCCGCGGTTGGCGGCATCGGGGTTCACGAAGGCGAGCAGCTCGCCCAGGCGCTGCATCGGCTCGAGCAGGGTGCGCTGGAAGGAGACCTCGGAGTCGGGGCCGACGTCCTCGCCGATCTCGTGCATCCTCCGGTAGAACTCCCGCACGTCCACGAGCCCGCCGACGGTGTAGTCGAACAGCCCCTGCGCCACCGTCCACGCGTCGAGGAAGGTCGCGTAGATCGGGATGACGTCCGCGGCCTGCAGCGTCTCGCACACCGCGAGCAGCTCGTCCCAGGTGGTGGGGACCTCCAGGCCGTGCTCGTCGAAGATCCGCCGGTTGTAGATCACCGAGGCGGCGGTGACCGAATAGGGGAGCACGCTGGTGCGGCCCTCGTAGGTGGGATACCAGTCGGCGAGCTCGGCGACGTCCTCGCGGATCTGCCCGGCCACGGGGAGGTCGGAGAGGTCCGAGAGCGCCCCGCGCTCCATGAAGCGTCCCATCTCGAGGTTGTAGTTCAGGCAACCGAGGTCCGGCGGGCTGTTGCGCACGAAGCTCGCCGAGAGGTTCGTGGCGATGTCGTGCTGGACCGAGAACCGGCTCTGTGCCTGCGAGAACTCCCCGGCGCGCTGCGAGAAGAAGGGGATGGCCTCGGGCTTGGACTGGTAGAGCGTCAGCTGCGAGCTGCCACCGCCGGCGCCGCAGGCGGAGAGGGTCGAGGCGGCGAGGGCGGCGCCCGCGCCGACGAGCACGCCGCGTCGCGAGGGCCGCGTCGGCGAGTGCCGCGCGTGCCGGCTGATCGAGGATGACACCATCGTCTCCTTGGAGGGGAGCGGAGTCGCCGCAGTGATGCGACGGTAGTTACGCTAGAGGTTATATTTACTGTCTATCGAAAGTATGGAGGGGGTGGTCCGGACATGTCAACACCGCCACGATCCGGGGAGAAGTCCCAGGTCGGCGAGGTGCGGTCCGCTGACCGCGGGGTCAGCTCGCCGCAGCTGATGCGTCGGGCGAACCGCCAGGCGCTCCTCCAGCACGCCCTCGCGGCCGAAGCCTTCACCGCGGCCGACGCGATGGCCGCCACCGGGCTCACCCGCGCCACCGTGCTCGGCGTGTGCGCCGAGCTCGAGCAGGCCGGATGGCTCGAGGAGGCCCCCGCCGAGCGCGGCGGCGCCGTCTCGCGAGGCCGCCC
>NZ_KV788899.1:0-862 GCF_001807385.1 Brachybacterium sp. HMSC06H03
GGCCCGGCCCTCCGCCGAGGTGCGCACCGCGCCGGCGCCCGTCGCGGTGGTCCTCGGTGAGGACCCGGGTGGCTCGGGTGCCGGTGTGCAGGCGTGCGCCGTGACGGACCGCGAGCCGCGCGATGACGTCGACGAGCTCGGTGAAACCGCCCTGGGGGTACTGCACCCCGCCGGTGAGGTCCAGGGCGCTCATCAGGTGGTACATGCTCGGAGTGCGGTCCGGGGAGGAGCCGAGGAAGACAGCCGGGTAGCCGAGCACCTGTCGCAGGCGGGGGTCGCGGAAACGGCGCGCGACGAAGCGATCCAGCGGCTCGGCCAACAGCCGCAGCAGCTGCGGGCCGCGGGCGAGCACGGCGGGGTGGAGCAGCGACCGCGGCGAGGTGAAAGAGGTGTACAGGAAGCGCTCGAGAGCCATGTCGTAGGTGCTCGCGGCGGAGTCGAGATAGCGGGCCAGGCCCAGCCCCGCCCCGGGCTCGATCCGCTCGAACAGGTCGGCATTGCGGGCGGCGGAGGCGCTCAGGTCCAACGGCTCCTCGTACCCCTCGCACAGGACGCGATACGCCGGGTCGAGAGGGCGCAGGTCCAGCTCCTCGGCCGCCGAGGTGCCCAGCAGGCGCAGGAAGTGGTCGAACACCTCGGGCATGAGGTACCAGGAGGGGCCGGTGTCGAAGCGGAACCCGTCGCGCTCCCAGCTGCCGGCGCGGCCGCCGAGCTCTTCCCGCGCCTCGACCAGGTCCACCTCGTGGCCGTCCCGGGCGAGCAGCGCCGCGGTGGCCAGGCCCGAGATGCCGCCGCCGATGATCACGGCCGAGGGGCGGGACCCGTCGGCCGAGGGCCCGGGGCCGCCGGCTCGGGGTCGGGA
>NZ_KV788900.1:0-930 GCF_001807385.1 Brachybacterium sp. HMSC06H03
TCGGCGGCCGACGGGGTGGACCGTCGGCCGCCGGGGCTCAGGCGGCGGTGTAGCCGCCGTCGATCGACAGGATCGAGCCTGTCACGAAGCTCGCGGCGTCGGAAGCGAGGTACACGGCGGCGCCGGCGAGCTCCTCCGGCTCGCCCGGGCGGGACATCGGGGTCATCGCGTTCCAGATGTCGATCTGCTCGCCGCCCTCCTCGTAGAAGCCGCGGGTCAGCTCGGTGCGCATGTAGCCGGGCGCGATCGCGTTCACGCGCACGCCGCGGGAGGCCCACTCGAGCGCGGCGGAGCGGGTGAGGTTGTGGACCGCGGCCTTGGAGGCGTTGTAGGAGGCCTGGGTCTGGGGCACGTTGGCGATGATGCCGCTCATGGAGCCGGTGTTGATGATGCTGCCGCGGCCCCGCTCGAGCATGGCCCGGCCGACGGCCGAGAGCACGTGGTAGACGCCGTCGAGGTTCAGGCTCATCACGGCCCGCCACTTCTCGCCGTCGCCGTCCTCGACCGGGTGGTGGATGGTGCGCCCGGCGTTGTTCAGCAGGATCTCGATCCCGCCGACCTCCTGGTCGATCTCGGCGACGACCTTCTCGACCATCGCCTGGTCGGTGACGTCGAGGTGGCGGTAGGAGACCTCCACCCCGGTCTCGGCGGCGAGGTCCTTCGCGGCCTGCTGGCCGGTCGCGTCGTCGATGTCGGCGAGCACGATCGGGGCGCCGTGCTGCGCGAGACCGCGGGCCATCGCGAGGCCGAGGCCCTTCGCGCCGCCGGTGACGAGGGCGGTGCGGCCGGTGAGGTCGAACATGGGGCTGATGGCGGAGGTCATGGAGGACTCCTTCGAAGCAGTGGGCGGACGGGGCGAGCGGGGCCGACGGGCGCTGCGCGCGGGGCGGGGCGCGACGGACGAGCGGGCGGGACGGCCGGTACGGGCGG
>NZ_KV788901.1:0-16714 GCF_001807385.1 Brachybacterium sp. HMSC06H03
GAGCGCGCGGCGCAGGGCCGCGGGACCGTCGGCCGCGCCGACGCGACCGCGGTTGCGCCGCACCCCCTCGTCGGAGCGGAATCCGAGCAGCGCCACGTGATCCGCGGCCGGGTCCGGGGAGCCGGCGCCGGGCGCATCCGCCGAACCCGGCGCGCCGTCGGCCGTTCCCGTCTCCACGACCCGCACCGCCTGATGCCAGCGGGCATGCTCCGGGCCGTCGCCGTCGTGCCGGCCCGTCCACACGGACGCGGGGGTGGAAGAGGTCGTCATCGAGGGCTCCTCGTCGGCTCTCCAAGGGGTAGGTTCGCTCCATCATGGCACCGTGCCGGAGCACGGGACCTACGACGAGGAGCCCCAATGGCACGCAGCGACCGCCAGGACGAGACCGAGGAGCGCCGACGCCTCGGCGCGAGCGACCACGCGGTCGAGGACGCGCTCGTCCAGGAGTTCGAGAACACCGTCACCGAGGGCGCGAACCGGTTGAACCGCACCTGGCGAGCGCTCGCGGTCACGGGGCTCTTCGGCGGCATCGACGTCGGGCTGGGCCTGTTGGCGATGCTCGCGGTGATGGACGCGACCGGCTCGAAGCTGCTGGGCGGACTCGCCTTCGGCGTGGGGCTGTACGCGCTGCGGCTGGCGCACTCGGAGCTGTTCACCGAGGAGTTCCTGGTCCCGATCAACGCCATCGTGGCCGGGCACGGCACCTGGTGGCAGCTGCTGCGGCTGTGGGTCGTGACGCTGGTGACCAACCTCGCCGGCGGCTGGGCGCTGGCCTGGCTGGTCGTCGCGGCGTTCCCTCGCTTCGAGGACGTGCTGCTGGAGTCGACCGCGCAGTACATGGAGCCCGGCCTCACACTCGAGACGGCCTCCCTCGCGATCCTCGCCGGCTTCACGATCACGCTGGTGACGAGGATGAGCCAGGGCTCCAGCGACGGCATCGCGACCCTCGCGAACTCTCTCATCTCCGGGCTGCTGGTGGTGGGGCTGGGCATGTTCCACGGCGCGCTGAGCTCCGCGGTGATCTTCGCGGCCATGCACGCCGGCGCCGAGACCACCTATCTCCAGTGGCTGGGCTGGTGCGCCTGGGTGATCCCGCTGAACATCGCCGGGGGTCTCGTGATCATCACCCTGCCGCGGCTCGTGCGCACCTGGGAGCTGGTGCGGGCCGAGAAGGAGGCGCAGCGCGCGCGGTCGGCCGAGGGGAAGAGCGCGGAGAAACAGGCCCCGAGCCGCTGAGCGCCGACCCCGTCAGCCGGCCGTGCAGCCGGCCCCGGCCCTGACGCACGCGCCGGTCGGTGGCATGCTTCGCCCATGCCCACCCCGAAAGTCCCGGCGGCCGACGCGACGCTGCGCCTGCTGACCTTCCTCGCCTCGCGCCGCGCACCCGTCGCCGCCGCGCGGATCGCCGAGGAGCTGGAGCTGCCGCGCTCACGCACCTACGACCTGCTGGCGACGCTCGTCGAGCACGGGTACGTGATGCACCTGGAGCAGGAGCGGCTGTACGGCCTGGGCCCGTCGGCCCATGAGCTCTCGGGCGCCTACCTGCGTCAGGAGCCGCTGGCCCGGATCGGCCGGCGGGTCGTCGAGCAGATGGTCGACGCGGTGGGGGAGAGCGGCCATCTCGCGGTGCTGCACGGCCGCGACGTGCTCTACGTGGTCGAGGAGCGCGCCCGGAACCGGCCGAGCCTCGTCACCGACGTCGGCGTGCGGATCCCCGCCCATCTCACGGCGAGCGGCCGCGCGATCCTCGCCCATCTGCCCGCACCCCAGCTTCGTGCCCTCTACGGCACCGCCGCCGACTTCGCCGCCCGCACCGACGCACCCGGCCCCGCCACCCCGAAGGAGCTGAGGGAGCTGCTGACGGCCGTGCGCGCCGAGGGGGTCGCGAGGGAGTCCGGGGAGGTCAGTGACGAGATGGGCTCGGTCGCCTCCGTCGTGCGGGACCACGCCGGGTGGCCCGCTGCCGCCGTGGCGCTCACCTTCGTCGAGGCGCGCGTCGGCCCCGCCGAGCGCGAGCGCCTCGCCGCCGCCGTGAGGAGCGGCGCGGAGGAGATCACGCGCCGACTCGGCGGGCGGGCGGAGATGACGGGGGCTCCCCGGACCGGCAGGTGACCGGGCGGCTCGGCAGCGAACCCGGTCCACGGCGGCCCGGGGCCGAGGAACAGACCCGCAACGTCCGGTATACCGGACGGGACTCCCTCTGCGACTCTCGACCCGAGCGGGACGCGGTGGTGTCCTGAGGGGACCTCGAGCAGTCCCGCCCCCGCGCACCGCCCTCGACCCAGGAGCCGAAGATGTCCCTCCCCGGAGCCCGCCCCGTCCGCGCCGACCGCGGTACCGACCTCACCGCCAGGTCCTGGCAGACCGAGGCGCCGCTGCGCATGCTCATGAACAACCTCGACCCCGAGGTCGCCGAGCGGCCCGACGACCTCGTCGTCTACGGCGGCACCGGCCGCGCCGCCCGCTCCTGGGAGGCCTTCGACGCGATCGTCGAGACCCTCAAGGACCTCGAGGACGACGAGACCCTGCTGGTCCAGTCCGGCAAGCCCGTCGGCGTGCTGCGCACCAACGAGTGGGCGCCGCGCGTGCTGCTGGCGAACTCCAACCTCGTCGGCGACTGGGCGACCTGGCCCGAGTTCCGCCGGCTCGAGGCCGAGGGCCTGATGATGTACGGCCAGATGACCGCCGGGTCCTGGATCTACATCGCCACCCAGGGCATCCTCCAGGGCACCTTCGAGACCTTCGCGGCCGTGGCCCGGAAGCGCTTCGGCGGCACGCTGGCCGGCGCCATCACCCTCACCGGCGGCTGCGGCGGCATGGGCGGCGCGCAGCCGCTGGCCGTCACCCTCAACGACGGCGTCTGCCTGATCGTGGACGTGGACCGCACCCGCCTCGAGCGCCGCGTCGCCAAGCGCTACTGCCACGAGATCGCCGACGACCTCGACGACGCGATCGCCCGCGCGAACGCGGCGAAGGCCGAGAAGCGGGGCCTGTCCATCGGCATCGTCGGCAACGCGGCCGACGTCTTCCCCGCCCTGCTCGAGCGGCATCGGGCCGGAGACCTGCAGATCGACGTGGTCACCGACCAGACCTCCGCCCACGACCCGCTGAGCTACCTGCCCACCGAGGTCGCCGTCGAGGACTGGCAGCGCGAGGCCGCCGCCGACGAGGAGGGCTTCACCAAGAAGGCCCGCGAGGCGATGGCCCGCCAGGTCCAGGCCATGGTCGAGTTCCAGGACGAGGGCGCCGAGGTGTTCGACTACGGCAACTCGATCCGCGACGAGGCGCGCCATGCCGGCTACGACCGCGCCTTCGAGTTCCCCGGCTTCGTCCCCGCCTACATCCGGCCCCTGTTCTGCGAGGGCCTCGGCCCGTTCCGCTGGGTGGCGCTGTCCGGCGACCCCGAGGACATCAAGGTCACCGACGCTGCGCTGAAGGAGCTGTTCCCCGAGAACGAGCACCTGCACCGCTGGCTCGACGCCGCCGACGAGTTCGTCGAGTTCGAGGGCCTGCCCGCCCGCATCTGCTGGCTCGGCTACGGCGAGCGGCACAAGGCCGGGATGCTCTTCAACGACCTCGTGCGCGACGGGAAGGTCAAGGCCCCGATCGTCATCGGCCGCGACCACCTCGACTCCGGATCCGTCGCCTCCCCCTACCGGGAGACCGAGTCGATGCTCGACGGCTCCGACGCGATCGCCGACTGGCCGCTGCTGAACGCCCTGACCGCCACCAGCTCCGGCGCCACCTGGGTCTCGATCCACCACGGCGGCGGCGTCGGCATCGGCCGCTCGATCCACGCCGGCCAGGTCGGCGTCGCCGACGGCACCGAGCTCGCCCGCCGCAAGCTCGAGCGCCTGCTCACCAACGACCCCGCCATGGGCGTGATCCGCCACGTCGACGCCGGCTACTCCCGCGCCGATCACGTCGCCCAGGAGCGCGGGGTCCGCATCCCGATGACCCCGGTGCGCCGGGACTGAGGAGGCACGCCATGACCTCGACCCTGCTCACCGGCATCTCCGAGCTGTGGACCCTCGACCCCGCCCTCGATGATCCCACCCGCCCCGGGCAGGTCACCGAGGAGCAGGTGCTGCGGGAGGCCGCCCTCGTGATCGAGGACGGGCGCGTGGACTGGACCGGCCCCGCCTCGCAGGCCCCGTCGGCCGATCAGCGCGAGGACCTGGGCGGTCGGGCCGTGCTGCCCGGCTGGGTCGACTCCCACTCCCACCTCGTCTTCGACGGCGACCGCGCCGCCGAGTTCGAGGCTCGGATGGCGGGGCAGGCCTATGCCGCAGGCGGCATCGGCGTGACCACCTCGGCGACCCGGGAGGCGTCCGACGAGCGCCTGCGCACCCTCGTCCGGGCCCGGCTCGCGGAGGCCGCCGCCGGCGGCACCACCTTGCTGGAGACCAAGACCGGCTACGGCCTCACCGTCGCCGACGAGGCCCGGGCCGCCCGCCTCCTCGCCGCCCTCGCGGCCGACGGGGAGCTCGACGAGGTCACCTTCCTCGGCGCGCACCTCGTCCCCTCCGAGTACGACGGGAAGGACGGCCGACCCGGGGCGGAGGCGTACGTCGACCTCGTCGCGGGGGAGATGCTCGAGGCGGTCGCGGAGCACGTGCGCTGGATCGACGTGTTCTGCGAGGAGGGGGCCTTCGACCCCGCCCAGTCCGAGCGGATGCTGCGCGCCGGCGCCGCAGCGGGCCTCGGCCTGCGGGTCCACGGCAACCAGCTGGGTCGCAGCGGCGGGGTCGCGCTCGCCGCGGAGCTGGGCGCGGCGAGCGTCGACCATCTCAACCACCTCGCCGCGGAGGACGTCGAGGCGCTCGCCGCAACCGCCTCCCGGCCCACGGCCGATGGGGACGCCCCCGGCCTCCTCGCCGTGGACGCCGGGCCGACGGTCGCGACCGTGCTGCCCGCCTGCGACCTCTCCACCCGCGCCCCGCTCGCCCCCGCCCGGGAGCTGCTCGACGCCGGCGCCGCCCTCGCGATCGCCTCGAACTGCAACCCCGGCACCAGCTATACCAGCGCGATGAGCTTCTGCGTCGCGACCGCCGTGCTGCAGATGCACCTCTCCCTCGCCGAGGCCGTGCGCGCCGCGACCCGCGGCGGGGCCCTCGCCCTGCGCCGCAGCGACGTCGGCCACCTCGGGACCGGCGCCCGCGCCGACCTGCACGTGCTCGACGCCCCTGCCGCGATCCACCTCGCCTACCGCCCCGGCATGCCGCTGACCCATCAGGTGCGCCGTCGCGGGGAGCGGATCGCCTGACACGCCGCCACGTCCCGTCACCGAAAGGACACCCCATGACCGACACCGTCACCCTCACCACCGCCGGCATCACCGCCGCCGACGTGCTCGCCGTCGCCCGCCGCGGGGCCCGCGTCGAGCTCGACCCCGCCGCCCGCGAGCAGGTCGCCTCCGTCCGAGCCCACATCGACGCGCTCGCCGCCGGCGAGACCCCTGTCTACGGCGTCTCCACCGGCTTCGGGGCGCTGGCCGACACGTCCATCCCGCCCTCGATGCGCCACGCCCTGCAGCGCTCCCTGATCCGCTCCCACGCCGCGGGCGCCGGCCCCGAGGTCGAGACCGAGGTGGTGCGCGCCCTGATGCTGCTGCGCGCCCGCACCCTCGCCTCCGGCCGCACCGGCGTGCGCCCCGTCGTCGTCGAGACGATGCTCGCGCTGCTGAACGCCCGCATCACCCCGATCGTCCACGAGTACGGCTCCCTCGGCTGCTCGGGCGACCTCGCCCCGCTCTCCCACTGCGCGATCGTGCTGATGGGGGAGGGGCGCGCCCGCGACCGCGAGGGCGTGGAGCGGCCCGTGCCCGAGCTGCTGGCCGAGGCGGGGATCGAGCCGGTGCTGCTCGAGGAGAAGGAGGGCCTCGCGTTGATCAACGGCACCGACGGCATGCTCGGCATGCTGCTGATGGCCCTGGCCGACCTCGATGAGCTGGTGCGCACGGCCGACGTCACCACGGCCCTGTCCGTGCAGGCCCTGCGCGGCCGCGACACGGTCTTCCACCCCGAGCTGCACGCCCCGCTGCGCCCCCACCCGGGCCAGGAGGCGTCGGCCGCGAACATCCTCGCCCTGCTCGAGGGCTCCGGGATCATCGCCGACGTCGCCGCCGAGGGATCCCGTGTCCAGGACGCGTACTCGCTGCGCTGCGCCCCGCAGGTCGCCGGCGGCGTCCGCGACACGATCGAGCACGCTCGCACCGTCGCCGAGCGCGAGCTCGCCTCTGCGATCGACAACCCCGTCGTGCTCGAGGACGGCACCGTCACCTCCAACGGCAACTTCCACGGCGCGCCGGTCGCGTACGTGCTGGACTTCCTCGCCGTCGTCTCCGCGGACCTCGCCTCGATCGCGGAGCGTCGCACCGACCGGATGCTCGACAAGTCCCGCTCCCACGGACTGCCGCCCTTCCTCGCCGACGACCCCGGCGTGGACTCCGGCTTCATGATCGCCCAGTACACCCAGGCCGGCCTCGTCTCCGAGATGAAGCGCCTCGCGGTGCCGGCCAGCGTGGACTCGATCCCCTCCTCCGCCATGCAGGAGGACCACGTCTCGATGGGCTGGCACGCCGCCCGCAAGCTCCGCACCTCCGTCGAGAACCTCCGCCGGGTCCTCGCGATCGAGCTGCTCACCGCCGCCCGCGCGATCGACCTGCGGGCGCCGCTGAGCCCGTCGGCCGGCAGCGCCGCCGCGATCGCGGTGCTGCGGGAGAGCGTCGAGGGGCCCGGCCCGGACCGCTTCCTCGCCCCCGACATCGCCGAGACGGAGGCGCGTCTGGCCGACGGGACGCTGCTCGCCGCGGTGGAGGGCGTCGTCGGCGACCTGCGATGACGATCTTCACCCCGGCCGGAGCGGTCGCAGCAGGCGGGGGAGCGGTAGCCTGAGGCACGCCCTCCGGCCCCCATGGGAGCCGGGGACGGTCGCCCTTTCCCCGTCCACCGCCCGGATCCCTGCCTCCGGCGCCCCCTGAAAGAAGTCCCATGGGAGAACTGCACCTCGGCTTCGAGATCGTCGCGCTGGTCGTGCTCTGCGCGATCCTGCTCGCCGACCTCCTGCTCGTGATCAAGCGGCCCCACCTGCCCTCGATGAAGGAGTGCGCAGGCTGGATCGGCTTCTACGTCGGCCTCGCGCTCGTCTTCGCGGTGGTGCTCTTCTTCGTGGGCGGCTCGAAGCCGTCCTCGGAGTTCCTCACCGGCTGGCTGCTCGAGTACTCGCTGAGCATCGACAACCTCTTCGTCTTCATCCTGATCATGGCGAAGTTCGGGGTCCCGCGGAAGTATCAGCAGGAAGCGCTGATGGTGGGCATCATCATCGCGCTCATCGCGCGCGGCCTGTTCATCCTCGCGGGCTCCGTGATCATCGAGCACTTCGTCGGCGTCTTCTACCTCTTCGGCCTGTTCCTGCTGTACACGGCCTGGAAGCAGGCCTTCGGCGACGAGGACGACGACGCGGAGTCGCCGATCATGCGCCTGGTGCGCCGGGTCATCCCGGTCTCCGAGGAGTA
Organism: Brachybacterium sp. HMSC06H03; assembly: GCF_001807385.1. Lineage (NCBI taxonomy): Bacteria > Bacillati > Actinomycetota > Actinomycetes > Micrococcales > Dermabacteraceae > Brachybacterium > Brachybacterium sp. HMSC06H03. The sequence continues at coordinate 7,517 of NZ_KV788901.1, forward strand.
CGACGGCAACAAGATCCGCACCGTCGTGGACGGCAAGAAGGTGTTCACCCCGATGCTGCTGGTGTTCATCACCCTCGGCATCACCGACGTCATGTTCGCGCTGGACTCGATCCCCGCGATCTTCGGCGTGACCCGCAACCCGTTCCTGGTGTTCACCGCGAACATCTTCGCGCTGATGGGCCTGCGCCAGCTGTACTTCCTGCTCGGCGGCATGCTGGACCGCCTGGCCTACCTGCACTACGGCATCGCCGCGATCCTCGGCTTCATCGGCGTGAAGCTGCTGATCCACGCGATCCACGAGGCGCCGCTGGGCTTCATCCCCGGCTTCGACACCCTCGCGAAGATCCCCGAGGTGCCGATCTGGCTCTCGCTGAGCTTCATCGTGGTCGCGATGGGCGTGGCGATCATCGCCTCGCTCGTGGCCGCCCGGAAGAAGGAGGGCGAGGAGATCACCCCGAAGTGATCCCGCCGGGGCGGCTCGCGCCCCCGCCCCTGCTGGGGGCGGGGCACCTTCTGCCGCCGCCCATGACGATCCGGTGGTCGGGGAGGGCTGTGCCGTGGAGCGGATCGTGCCGGTGAGCGAGGAGCCGGCGGGGGACGACGCCTGCTGGCTCGGTCAGGTGTGCCCGGAGTGCGGGGCCGTGCCGGAGGGGGAGGGGGCGCAGGACGCGGCGGTGCCCTGCTGGCGCTGCGGGGCCGTGCGGGTGCGGAGCGAGCAGGGCGGGTGCGGCGCCGGCGGCGGTCAGACCGCGGGCGTCGCGAAGCCACCGTTGGACAGCAGCAGCTGACCGCGGATCCACCCGCCCTGCGGGGACAGCAGGAAGCGCACCAGGTCCGCGACGGTGCCCGGCGCGCCGAGCTCGCCGCCGGGCGTCTGCGCCGCGCCGGCGGCGCGGATCTCGTCGTCCATCCAGCCGGTGTCGATCGGGCCGGGGTTGATCACGTTGGTGCGGATGCCGCGGTCGGCGAGCTCGTGGGTGCCGGCCAGCACCAGGCGGTCCAGCGCCCCCTTCGTCGCCCCGTAGGGCAGGTTGTGGGCGGTGTGGTCGCTGGTCAGGGCGATCACCGCGCCGCCGAGGGAGTCGGGGCCGACGGGGACCTGCTCGGCGAAGGCGCGGAGCAGCAGCCAGCTGGCCCGCACGTTGACCGCGTAGTGCCGGTCGAAGCTCTCCACCGTCGTGTCCAGGATCGAGGAGTCCACCGACTCGCAGTGGCTCATCACCAGCGCGCCGAGCGGTCCGAGCGTCTCGCGGGCCTCGTGGACGAGTCGCTCCGGGACGGCGGGATCGGCGAGGTCGCCGGGCAGCAGCACGACCCGCCGGCCCAGGCCGCGCAGCTCCTCGGCCAGCAGCTCGACGTCGGCGTCCTCGCCGAGCACGCGCCGGTCGTACTCGCCGTGGAAGGAGAGCGCGAGGTCGCAGCCGTCCTCGGCGAGGCCGCGCGCGATCGCGGCGCCGATCCCGCGACGTCGGCCGACGCCGGTGAGCAGGGCGGTGCCGCTGCGCGGTGAGTCGGTCGCGGGGCCGGCGATCAGCCCGGCTCTTCGGCGCCCGCGAGGACCTCGGCGGTGCCGGCGAGCGTGACCTGCGGGCCGAACAGGCTCATCGTGTGCAGGGCCGCCGCCCCGTTCGCCTCGTCCGAGGCGGCGCAGGCGTCGGTCACGACCGTCAGGCGCGCGCCCGCGTCGGCGGCGGCGAGCACGGTCGCGATCACGCAGCAGTCGGTGGAGACCCCGGCGATCAGCAGCGGCGCAGCCGTCGCGGCCTCGCCGAGGCTCGCGCGCAGCTGCGGCCCCCACTTGCCGAAGGTCGGCTCGTCGATCGTGGGGTGGGCGGTGAGCTCCGCCGCGCCGTCGACCAGGTCGTACAGCGGATCCGTGGCAGGCACGTCCGCGAAGGACCAGGCACGGAAGTACTCGCCCCAGGAGGTGGTGCGGTCCGCCGTCGGCAGCCAGCGGCTGACCAGCGTGCGCTCGGGGCCGACGTGCGCGGCGAGCTCGCGGATCCGCTTCCAGGCCTCGCCCCAGAACGGGGAGGCCCAGTCCGAGCCGGGATCGGCGAAGATCCGCTGCGGGTCGACGATCAGCAGTCGCGGAGCGTTCACGCCGTCCGCTCCTGCGCGCGGATCCGCGGGCGGCGCGCGAACCAGGTCACCGCGAAGCCGAACACCAGGGCGAACAGCACGCCGATGTTCGCGTAGGCCCAGTTCCCGTCCCAGTAGGCGCCGGCCGGGTCCTCCACGAAGGTGCCCAGGCCCAGCGGCTCGAGCAGGTAGCCCTGCCAGTTGTTCCACGGGGCGTCCTCCGCGAAGGAGTTCACCACCAGGCCCCAGCCGATCACGGAGGCGACGGCCATGGTGCCCACGGAGATCCAGTCGACCGAGCCGTAGTGGCCCTTCGGGTCGAACAGGGCCAGCTCGTCGTAGTCGGCGCGGCGGGAGAGCACGTCGGCGATGAGGATCCCGGCCCAGGCGGCGATCGGGACGCCGAGGGTGATCAGGAAGCTCTGGAAGGGGCCGATGAAGTTCTGCGCGAAGAACGCCACCCAGATCGTGCCGGCCGTGAGGATCACGCCGTCGACCGCGGCGGCGGCGGGGCGGGGGATCCGGATACCGAGGCTGATCAGGGTCAGGCCCGAGGAGTAGATGCCGAGCACCGCGCCGGAGACCAGGGTCAGCACCGCGACGATCCAGAAGGGCACCAGCGCCCACAGCGGCAGGATCGTGATCAGCGCACCGATCGGGTCGGACTCGATCGCCGTGTTCAGCGCGGGGTCGGAGCCGGCCAGCAGCAGCCCGAAGATCACCAGCACCACCGGGGCGGCCGCGCCGCCGAGCGTGTTCCACAGGATGATGGACCCGTCGGACGCCGAGCGCTTCTGGTAGCGGGACCAGTCCGCGGAGATGTTGATCCAGCCCAGGCCGAAGCCGGTCATCACCATCACCAGCGCCCCGATCATCGCCTGCGGCGGGCCCGACGGGGCGCTCATCACCGCGGCGAGGTCGATGTGGGGGATCGTGAGGACCATGAAGACGATCGTCATCGCGCCGGTCGCCCAGGTCAGGATCGACTGCAGCTTCATGATCGTGTGATAGCCGAGCACGGAGGCGCCGACGATCAGGGCCGCGATCGCGAGCGCCGCGATGACGGTGACGGCGCTGCCCGCCCCGATCCCGAGGATCTCGAAGACCGTGGCCGTGGCGAGCACCGCGGAGATCGCCAGCGAGGTCTCCCAGCCGATCGAGGTCAGCCACGAGATGATGCCCGGCACCTTCTGGCCGTGCACGCCGAAGGCCGCGCGGGAGAGCACCATGGTCGGCGCGGAGCCGCGCTTGCCCGCGATCGCGACCAGCCCGCACAGCGCGAAGCTGAGGACGATGCCGATGACCGCGACGATCGTCGCCTGCCAGAAGCTGATGCCGAAGCCGAGCAGGTAGGAGCCGTAGCTCATCCCGAACACGGACACGTTCGCGGCGAACCACGGCCAGAACAGGTCGCGGGGCCGTGCGGTCCGCTCCGACTCGGCGATGATCTCGATGCCCGTGGTCTCGACGAGCGGCGCGGTGCGGGCGCCCTCGGGCGCGGCGGGTGAAGTGGACATGGGCAGAGTCTCCCATGTCACAGCTCCGCGGGATGCTCCACCTCATGGCGGCCGACGCCGGGCGGCGATACCCTGAGCCCGACCTCCCCCGCCCCGGCCCGCGCGCTCCGTCGCCGCCCGCCCCGGCCGGGCCCCAGTTCGACGACGACACCGGTCGTGCCTCCTCCCCATGCGTCGCGACCGCCGTCGCGCCCCTCTCCCGGAAGGAGCCGCGTGCCCCGGACCGCGTCCCCCCTCGCGCGAGTGCGCGGACTGCTCACGATCGCCCCCGCCCGCGTCGACCACATCCCCGCCTTCCGCATCGCGGTGGGCCTCGCGATCCCGATGGCGGTGCTGCTGCTCACCGACCGCATCGAGTTCGCGATGTACGTGGGCTTCGGGGCGTTCACCGGCATCTACTCCCGCTATGAGCCGACCCGGGCGCGCTTCCGCCGCCAGCTGCTGGCCGGCGCCATGCTCACCGTCTGCGTGACGATCGGCGCGGCCGTCGCCCAGCTGGCGCCGAGGACGCCCGAGACGCTCTCCTCCTGGGTCGTGATCCTCGTCGGCGCGCTGGTCGCAGGGGGTTCGGCGACCTACGTGACCTCGCGCGGGCTGAAGCCGGGCGGGGCGATCTTCCCCGTCTTCGCGACCGCGGCGGTCGCCTCCGCGCCGTCGGTCGCCCCGTTCTGGACGGCGGGGCTGATCGCGGCCTCCGTCGTCGCCCTGTGCGTGCTGCTGGGACTGCTGGGGCACTGGGCGGGGGAGCGCCATCCGGACGTGGTGCTCGGCCGCGACCACGAGGACGTCACCCGCGCCGAGCTCGGCGCCGAGTTCACCCGCTACTTCGTCGCCGCGCTGGTCGCGGGCGCGATCGGCCTCGCCTCCGGACTCCCGTTCCCGTACTGGGCCCAGGTGGCGGCCGTCGCGCCGCTGGCCTCGCCGGGCCACGGGGCACGGATCGAGAAGGGCGTCCATCGCCTCGTCGGCACGATCCTCGGTGTGGGCGCGACCGCGTTCCTGCTGTCCTTCCCGGCCGAGCCCTGGCAGCTGGTGGTGTGGGTGGTGCTGCTGCAGTTCCTCGCCGAGATGTTCATCCTGCGCAACTACTCGATCGCATTGCTGTTCATCACGCCGCTCGCGCTGCTGATGGTGCAGCTCGGCCACCCCCAGCCCGCCGGCCCGATGCTCGAGGCCCGCGTTCTGGAGACGGCGATCGGCGTCGTGGTCGGGCTCGCGCTGGTGATCGGCCGCTACGTGCGGGAGCGGCGGGGCGTGACGACGGCCTGACGGTGGGTCCGTCAACGGGGCCGACGGGCAGCCCGCGGGGCCGACGGCGACGCCTCCCGGGCGGCATTCCGGTCGGGCAGATCCTCGGTCAGCTCTCGCCGTCTGCGGCCGACGGGTCCTCGACCTCGCGGGGCAGCATCAGGTCCAGCACCTCCCGCAGCCGCTCCGAAGAGACGGCGGAGACATGGACCTCGTCGGTCGGCTCGGCCTCCTGCTCGAGCGGGCCGTTGTCCAGGACCCGCACCGAACCCGAGTCGGCGGAGACCGTCGCGCGGCGCCCCTGCCCTTCGGCGATGGTGGTGACCACGGAGAGCGACCGGGTGTCCTCGCCCTCGAGGGAGGCGACCGCGTCCTGCAGCGACATGGCGACCGGCTCGCCGTCCTCGCCTGCGGCCTCGAAGGGGTCGACGAAGGCACGGAGCCGCTCGGCGACCGAGGGCAGGGCGGGCACGGCGAAGTGGTGGAAGCCGTCGATCGTCACGTACTCCTCGAGCACCCCGTCGCGGGGGAAGAAGTAGTGGGCGAGGGTCGTGGTGCCTCCGGCGAGGGTCCGCTGGGCGGTCACCATCGCCTCGGGGATCCTGCGCAGCGCGATCACGCCGGCGAGGCGGCGATCGAGCTGGACGGGCCGCCGGGCGGGATCGCCGGAGCCGGCGACCACCTCGCCCTCTTCCTCGCGCCCTTCGCTGCCGGGGCGCACGAGGTCCCGCGCGACCAGCGAGCGCAGCGCGGAGGCGGCGGCGCTCTCCGTCTCGATGGCCTCCTGCGAGAGGTACGGGCTGCCGAGCAGTTCGAGCGACGAGGCTCCGTCCAGCGCCATGATCTCCTCGTCCGTGAGGACGACGAGCACTGCCGCCTCGTCAGAGGTGGTCGAGAGCACCTCCATCGCGCCGAGCATGTCCCGCTCGGTGAGGGTGGGCTCGGTGGTGGGTGGTGCGGTCTCGCTCATGGGCGGGCTCCCTCGGGGGCTGGGTCGGGTCTCGGTCGGAGACGGGATCGGGGCCAGGTTCTCAGAAGCCGAGAGCGCCGGTCAGGCCGTCCCAGCCGGAGCTCACCGAGTCCCAGGCGTTCGATGCGGTCTCGGTGATGGCGGGCCAGTTGTCGTAGACCATCTTGCCGACGTCGGCCAGCGCGGCCCCGCCGGAGATGACCGCGCCGGCGGCAACCATCGGCCCGCCGACGACCGCGCCGACGCCGGTGGTCGACAGCGCGCCCCCGGCGAGCATGAGCCCGCCGCCCAGGGCGTTCGCTCCGCCGGTGATGGCCGAGTAGGTGTCGCCGCTGTTGATCCCGTCGACCATCTGCTTCAGTCCGAAGCCGACGTCGAGGGCGGGCAGGGCCTTGCCGACCCAGGGGGCGGCCTTGGAGAGGAAGGGCATCGTCTCGCCGGCCCATCCGGCGACGTCGTCGACCCAGCCGAAGAACTTCTTGGTCCCGAAGCCGGTGGGCACACCGAGCTTGCCCAGCAGCTTGGCGGCGAGGCCGCTGTACTCCTTCGAGGTGGCGAAGGCCGCCTCGGTCATCTTCTTGCCGTACATCCACGTGCCGCCGAGCAGCTCGACGATGTTGTCGGCACCGTTGAGGAAGCGGGTCATCGTGCGGACATCCGTCACCGTGTCCCAGACCTTCTTGGCCTTGGCGAAGGCGTTCTGGAGCGTGTTGTAGACGTCGAGGCCGCCCAGGATCCGATCCCACAGCGAAGGGGACTCCTCACCGCCGGAGCCGGATCCTGACGATCCGCCGTCCTCGCCGGAGGCCTGGTCCTGCTCGTCGGCGTGCTGCTCGAGCTCGTCCGAACGGCGTCGTGCGTCCTCGTCGACCGAGGAGAACAGGGGAGCGGTGCGGGAGGACCAGCTCGCGCGGAACGCGTCGGCGTCGGGGCCGCGCCAGGCGCTCTCGTCGAGCACGAGGGGCTCGAGCCGTTCGCGGAGCTCGGTCAGCGTCTGCGCACGGTCGCGCAGGAGCCGTCCGTGGTCGCGCAGCTGGTCGGTGTCCGCCCCCTGGAATCCCGTCATGATCGTCCCCTCATCGCTCCTGCACCCCGACAGCAGGCCGCGGACGCCCCTCGGGCGCGCGACCACCGTCACCCTAGAGGCGGCCGACGGAGAAGGCGATGGGGAGGACTCCCCATGCGGCGCCGCGGAGCGGCTACGACGAGGCGAGCGCTGTGCACGGACGAGGCCGCTAGGGTGGGTGCCATGGCGCGAGGACGACGCGACACCCTGAAGCAGGCCGCCGAGCTGCAGCGACAGCTGATGGACGAGCACGGCGACGAGTACGACGCGGTGATGGCGCAGCAGTGGGCTCAGTCCGGGTCGACGCGCAGCGCGCAGACCTATCGCGCAGCGATGGCGCGCAATGCCGGGATCGGCGGCGGCCTGCACGACATCGACCTTCCCGAGCGGATCCTCGCTGCCGACGAGACCGTCTACGACGTCGCGGTGGGCGGCCAGAGCGATGACACCTTCCCGCTGCTGATCGTCACCGACCGTCGGGTGCTCGTGACGAAGGATCTTCCCTGGAAGCGCTGGAAGATCCAGCGAGAGGTGCCCGCCGCCCAGATCGCCGGCGCCGAGCTCGAGGCCAGGCTGCTGTCGGGACGGATCCGGGTACGACTCCATCAGGGGAAGGACATCTCCTTCCGGGTGAACGAGCGGACGCGCTCCGCGGCGGTCGCGGCACTGCTTCAGCACCTCGCCGACGGGGGAGCTCCTCCACTCTGAGCAGGCCCGCTCCGCTGAGGGCCGCGCCTGCCGGGCAGGCCGTCCAGGGCGCCCGTGCAGGACGACCCCGTCCTGCGCCGTGATCCGGCTGGGCCTCCCCGTGCCGGCGGACGTACCGTCGTCCCATGAGCGATCGGAACCCGTACACCCACGGCTACGGCGACGCGGTGCTCGGCAGCCACCGCGCCCGCACCGCCGCGAACTCCGCCGCGCATCTCCTGCCGCACCTTCGCCCCGGGCAGCGCCTGCTGGACGTGGGCAGCGGCGCCGGCACGATCACCGCGGACCTCGCGAGGATCGTCGGCCCCGAGAACGTCACGGCGCTCGAGGTGGCGGAGGAGTCCGCGGCGCTCACTCGCGCCGAGCTCGCCCGCCAGGGGCTCGAGGGGGTGCGAGTGCTGGTCGGCGATGCGCACGCGACGCCGTTCGAGGCCGACGCCTTCGACGTGGTCCACGCCCATCAGGTGCTCCAGCACGTCCACGCGCCGGTGCAGGTCCTCGCCGAGATGCGGCGCATCGCGAGCCCCGGCGGGCTGGTCGCGGTGCGGGACAGCGACTACGAGGGCTTCCGCTGGTGGCCGGAGACGCCCGCCTTCGACCGCTGGCTCGAGCTCTACCTCCGCGCCGCACGCGCCAACGGCGGCACCCCCGACGCGGGCCGACGCCTGCTCGCCTGGGCGCACGAGGCGGGGTTCGAGGACGTCGTCCCCGGCAGCTCCACCTGGCTGCACGCCACGCCCGAGAGCCGTGCGGCCTGGGCGGACACCTGGTCGGGCCGGATCACCTCCGCGCCCTTCGCCGACCAGCTCGAGCGCGAGGGCTGGGCCGACGCCGCCGAGCGGGAGGAGATCGCCGCGGCCTTCCGCACCTGGTCGGAGGATCCTGACGGCTGGTTCAGCCTGCTGCACGGCGAGATCCTCGCCCGGGTCTGAGAACGGTCTGCCGGTCGGTCGGCCGCGGCACGCCGAGCGGTGGACGCATCTCGGCTGTCCGAGTCCGCGCGGGCCCCGTCGACCCTCGCGTGGGCCGCGTCCTCGCCGTACCCTCTCGACAGGCACCCCTCCGGGCGCGTACTATGTGGTTGAAAGTGCAACGATCTGAACCGGGAGTCCCCATGAGCCTCAGCACCGCCATCCTCCGCGCCGTCCCCGGCGCGTTCATCCTCAACTCCGGCATCGGCAAGCTCGGCATGGACGCCGGCACCGCGGAGCACCTGCGCGGCATGGCCGCCCAGGGCGTGCCGGTGCTCGGCAAGCTCACCCCCGAGCAGTTCGCGAAGTTCCTCAGTTACGGCGAGATCGCCGTGGGCACCTCGCTGCTTCTGCCCTTCGTCCCCTCGAAGGTCGCGGGCCTGGCGCTCGCCGGCTTCTCCGGCTCGCTGGTCTCGATGTACCTGCGCACTCCCGGCATGACCGAGGAGGACGGCGTGCGCCCCACCCAGGAGGGCACCGCCGTCGCGAAGGACACCTGGCTGCTCGCGATCGCCGCGGCGCTGATCGTCTCCGGCGGCGGCACCGCCAAGAAGGCGAAGAGGGCCAAGGCCGACCAGGCCTGAGCCCCGGCCCGACGGGCGGCCGCCCCGTCGGCCGCTCCTCGGCCCGGCCGAC
>NZ_KV788902.1:0-2021 GCF_001807385.1 Brachybacterium sp. HMSC06H03
GGCGCCGGCCCGCCCAGGGCGAGCGGCGGTAGTAGGCGCGGTCGCGGGACCAGGCGCCGTGGACGCGCACGGTGTCGATCTCGCCGAGCTCCCCGGTCGCAACGAGATCCCGCAGCGCGTCCACCCCGGCGCCGCCGCGGGCCTGGAAGCCGATCTGCACGACGCGGCCCGCGGCCTGCGCAGCCCGTTCGAGCACCGCGTGGTCGGCGAGCGCGGGCACGGGCGGCTTCTCGAGGTACACGTGCGCGCCCGCCTCGAGGGCCTGCAGCGCGAGCGGGAGGTGCGTGTCGATCGGGGTGGCGATCACGACCACCTCCGGCGGGGCGTCGGCGTGCGCGGCGAGCAGGGAGGCGAGGTCGCGATGCCAGATCCCCTGCACGGCCGCGGGCGGCTCGTGCAGGTCGACGACGCCGATCAGCTCGGCCCGGCCCGCTCTGCGCAACCGCTCGAGGTTCTCCAGGTGCACCCGGCCGAAGCCGCGGGCCCCGATCAGCGCCACGCGCACCGGCGCGACGGCACCCGACGTGACCGCCTCCGGGACGGTCCCGGTCACGGAGTTGCTCATCGCAGGGCCGCCTCGGGCTGCGGGTCGTGCGCCGCGAGCGGCACCCCCATGGTCGCGGCCACGTCGACCGGGGCTCCGCTGGCGAGCGAGGCGTTTCCGCTGATCCCGACGGCTATCGCGCGCATCCCGTCGAGGTGGTCGGAGGCGCGGCCCAGCGGGTCCTCGTCGGGGCCGACGAACACGTCGCGCAGCAGCAGCGCATCGCCGCCGCCGTGCCCGCCCTCGCCGGTGACGATCTCGACCTCGCGGGCCGGGCCGAAGTGGGTCTGGACCACCAGGCGCTCGCCGCGCTCGCGCACGCCGGAGTCCTCGCCGGTGACCGCGACGGCGCTCGGGTCGACATGCGCCCGGCCGTCCTCGTCCCGCGCGATGACCTCGGCCCGCTCGACCACCTCGAGCTCGGCGCGGCCGGCGGTGCCGTTCAGCGCCACCCGGTACCCCTCCCAGGGGCTGTGGGCGTTCAGCGCGTAGGTGAGCACGGGGCCTCGGGCGTAGTCGACGATCGCGGTGAGGTTGTCCTCGATGGAGATCCCGGCATCGAAGACGGAGCGGTCGCGCAGGTAGCCGTCGTGCTGCTCGGCGCGGAGGTACAGCGCCTCCAGCCGTTCGTCGGAGCGCAGGTCCAGCTCGAAGGGGTCGTGCGACCCGTCGTGGGTGCCGCGCGCGGGCAGGTCCTCCTGGCCGCGCTCCCGGGCGGCGTCGGCCCCGTAGAAGCGAAGGCCGCCGCGGGCGTAGACGCGGGTGGGCACGTCGTCCAGCCACCAGTTCACGAGGTCGAAGTGGTGGGCGGCCTTGTGCACGAACAGGCCGCCGGAGCTGGTCTTGTCGCGGTGCCAGCGGCGGAAGTAGTCGGCGCCGTGCTGGGTGTCCAGCACCCATTCGAAGGTCGCCGAGACGACCTCGCCGATCTCGCCCGAGGCGACGACCTGCTTCAGGGCGGTGTTGCGGGGGCTGTAGCGGTAGTTGAAGGTCACCACCACGGAGCGTCCTGTGCGGTCGATCGCCGCCTGGATCGACTGCGCGCTCTCGGCGTCGATGGTCAGCGGCTTCTCGACGACCACGTCGGCGCCCGCGTCGAGGGAGCGGACGACGTGCTCGGCGTGCAGGCGGTCCACGCTCGTGACGATCACCCGGTCCACCCGCTCCTGCTCGATGATCGCCTCGAGCTCCTCGGGCCCGCCGAGGCGCACCCCGGCGAAGGCCGGGACGCGGTCGCGGTGGAACTCGCGGCGGGCGGGGTTCACGTCGAGCAGCGCGACCAGCTCGGCGACGTCGGCGTGGGGGCCGGCGATCGCGTCGAGGTACATCTGGGCGCGGTGGCCCGAGCCGATCAGGGCGTAGCGGGTGGTCATGTCTCTCCAGGGTCGAGGGATGCGGGGACGACGGGGCGGGGCGGCGGGACGGGCGATGCCGCGGCAAGGCCGACGCGCGGCCGGCGTCGCGGCAGCGCAGGCGG
>NZ_KV788903.1:0-16405 GCF_001807385.1 Brachybacterium sp. HMSC06H03
GGACGGGGCGCGCGCCGCCGCCGAGGCCGCCGGCGCCTCCCTCGAGGTGATCGAGGCCGAGGGCCTCACCGTGCTCGCCGGTCGCGCCGCGGGGGAGAGCGTCGTCGCCCGACCCCGCGCCGAGCGGCCCGATGCGCTGTTCTGCGTCAACGACCTGCTCTCGGTCGGGGCGCTGCAGGCCTTCGCCTTCCGTCACCAGGTCGCCGTGCCCGAGGAGATCGCGCTGGTGGGCTACGACGACATCGCCTTCGCCCGCTCGACGGTGGTGCCGCTGCCCTCGGTCTCCCAGCCCGCCGAGCTCATGGGCCGCACCGCGCTCGCACTGCTCGAGGAGGAGATCCTCGGCACCGACGCCCCTCGCCGGCACGTCTCCTTCCGGCCCACGCTCGTCGAGCGGGCCTCGACTCTCGGGGAGAGCTGAGCGGGGATCCTCGCCCGGCGAGGAAGGCGCGCCGTGGGGGCCTCGGGCGGTCCGCTCCAGGATCGCCCCGGAGAGTCGGCACGACCCGCTGAAACGACTCATCAGGAGAGTGGGCGCAGGAGCGGGAGCGAGTGCGGGGTCGTGGCGCGGACCTGCGAGATCAATCCTCGGCAACCGTTTACACGTTTCATTCTCGTCCCTATGCTGGCTCCCGTCGGCCCTGCCGCACCCACCGATCGAAGGAGATCCTCATGCCCCTCAGCGCCATGCCCCGCCCGGCCCGTCGGGCGGTCCTCGCCTCGCCGCTCGCGCTCCTCGCCCTTTCCTCCTGCGGCCCCAACGTCGCAGGCGGCGGAGGCGACGAGGCCGACGGGGCGCTGCGCTTCACCTGGTGGGGCAATGCGACCCGTGACGAGCTCACCCGCAAGGCGCTCGCCGCGTACGAGGAGGTCGCGCCCGATGTCTCCCTCTCCGCCGAGACCGGTGACTGGAGCGGCTACTGGGACAAGCTCGCCACCCAGGTGGCCGGCGGTGACACCCCGGACATCCTGCAGATGGACGAGGGCTATCTCGCGGAGTACTCCAGCCGCGGCATCCTCGCCGACCTCGCCGAGGCCTCGATCGACACCGCAGGCATCGACCCCGATGCACTCGAGGCGGGCCGGGTGGACGGCGGACTCTTCGCGTTGAACGCGGGCATCAACGCCCCGGTGCTCCTCGCGAACCCCGCCGTCTTCGAGGAGGCCGGGGTCGAGATGCCGGACGACACCACCTGGACCTGGGACGACCTGGTCGACATCGCGACCCGCATCTCCGAGAGTACGGCGGAGGGCACCTTCGGCGTGCAGCAGTTCGCGGCCGCCGGAGGGCCGCCGCTGACCGTGTTCCTCCGCCAGCTCGGCGCCGAGCGGTTCAGCGCCGACGGCGGCATCGGCTTCACCGCCGAGCAGCTTGCGCAGTGGTGGGAGTTCACCCTCCGCCTGCAGGACAGCGGCGCCGCCCCCGAGGCGTCGGTCGCGGTCGAGGAGGCCGGGCAGACCGTCGACCAGACCCTGTTCGCCGTCGGACGATGCGCCCTGCAGGCGCAGTGGTCGAACCAGGCCGTCACGTTCGACAACGCCCTCGGCGGCACGGTGAAGGCACTGCGCATGCCCTCGCACGCCGGCTCCGCCGCCGAGGCCGGGCTCTGGTACAAGGCCTCGATGTACTTCTCCGTCTCGGCGACCGCGAAGGACCCTGAGACTGCGGCCGCCTTCGTCGACTGGATGGTCAACAGCCCCGACGCCGGGAAGATCCTGCTCGCCGAGCGCGGCGTGCCGGCGAACCTCGAAGTGCGCGACGCGATCCGCGAGGACCTCTCCGACGCCGACCGCAAGGCGGTCGACTTCATCGAGGCGATCGCCGAGGAGCTCGGGGACCCGCCGCCCCTGACCCCGCCCGGCGGTGGCGCGGTCGACGACGGGATCACCCGGCGGGCCGAGGACGTGCTCTTCGAGCGCAGCACGCCCGCCGAGGCCGCGCAGGCCGTCGTCGACGAGGCGCCCGTCCTGCTGGGCTGAGCTCCCACCGGGCCCCGGCCCCGGCCTGCTGGGCTGAGCTCCCACCCGGCTCCGGGCCCGCACCGCGCCCTCCGCAGGGCCCCTGCGCGGCCCGCCCGCTGTCGCACCTCTCCGAAAGGCACCATGACCACGCACACCGTCCAGCAGGTCCTCGCGGCGCTCGCCGACCCCGATCCCGCGGCGAGGCCCATGATGCGTTGGTGGTGGTTCGGCCCTGACCTGGAACGGGCCGAGCTCGACCGCGAGCTCGAGGCGATGGGGGCGGCCGGGCTCGGAGGCGCCGAGATCGCCCTGGTCTACCCGCTGCGCGAGGGCGCGCCCCACTACCTCTCCGCCGAGGTGCTCGGCCACCTCCGCCACGTCGCCGAGCGGGCACGGGAGCTCGGCCTGCGCCTGGACGTCACCCTCGGCAGCGGCTGGTCCTACGGCGGTGCGCACATCGGGCCCGAGCACGCCGCGCGCCGACTGCACTGGGGGCGGCGTGACCTGGGCCCGGAGCCGCTCGAGCTCGAGTTGCGCCCGGGCTGGCCGGGGGACGAGCTCGTCTCCGTGCACCTGGGGGAGGGCCTGCCGCCGTCCGGCTGGGAACGCCTGTCGGTCGAGGACGGCACGCTGCGGATCCCCGCCGGGCGCGGACCCCGCACCTTGCTGCTGGCCTGGTCTCGCGCCACCGGGCAGCAGGTGAAGCGCGCCGCCGCGGGGGCAGAGGGCCCGGTGGTGGACCATCTCGACGCCGACGCCGTGCGCCACCACCTCGACGTCGTCGGCGGGGCCGTGCTCGAGGCCGTCCCGGCGGAGCTGCTCGGCTCCGTCTTCAGCGACAGCCTCGAGGTGTACCAGTCCGGATGGACCGGGCGACTGCCCGAGCGCTTCCGCGCCCTCCACGGCTACGAGCTGCTGGACGTCCTGCACCTGCTGGAGGTCGAGGGCCCGGGCGCCGCCCGCGTGCGCGAGGACTACGGCGCCACCCTCTCTGTGCTCGTCGAGGAGGGATTCGTCGCGACCTGCCGCACCTGGGCTGAGGAGCACGGGGCGCGCTTCCGGCTGCAGGGCTACGGCGAGCCGCCGATCACCCTGGCCGCACAGCGGGGCGCCCATCTCATCGAGGGCGAGGGAGCAGGCTGGACGGCGCTGACCCAGTCGCGCTGGGCCTCCTCCGCCGCGCACCACGACCGGCGCGAGGTGGTCTCCAGCGAGGTGTGGACCTGGGTGCACTCCCCATCCTTCCGCGCCACGCCGCTGGACCTCCTCGCCGAGGCGCACGAGCACCTGCTGCTCGGCATCACCCACTTCGTCGGCCACGGCTGGCCCTACACCGCGCCCGACGCCGAGGGGCTCGGCTGGACCTTCTACGCCGCAGGCGCGCTGGACGACCGCAATGCCTGGTGGCCCGCGATGCCCGAGCTCACCGCCCAGCTCACCCGGCTCTGCGCCGCCCTGCGACTCGGCGAGCCCGGCGCCGAGGTCGCTCTCTACCTCCCCTACGCCGACGTCCGCGCCGCCCGCGGCGCGGGGCACGACCTGTGGCGCGCCTGCCGCGCGCATGTGGGAGAGGCGATCCCTGCCGCGATCCGCCGCGCCGGCCACGACCTCGACCTCGTCGACGACGACATCCTCGAGACCCTCGACCCCGCCGCGTACCGGGTGGTGGTGCTCCCGCGCGTCTCCCGGCTACCGCAGGCCGCCGCGGACTGGCTGGACAGAGTGCGCGCAGCGGGCGGCACGGTCCTCGCCGTCGACTCCCCGGCCTATCCCGCCGGGGAGACGGTGACGATGCCCGAGGCGGTGGTCGACGCCGAACGGCTCGTGGACCATGCGACGCTCTCGATGGTCGGCGCCTCGGCCGCAGCCGGCGCCGAGGCGGCGTCCGACGGCGGTGGGCAGAGCGCCCTGCGCGCCGCGCTGCATGCGGCGTGCCCGCCGCCCCTGACACTGTCCGGGGACCGTGGCAGGGTGGGGGTGGTGCGTCGCCGGCTCGCCGACGGTGAGCTGTTCCTCCTGGTGAACACCGGACCCACCCCGCTCTCGCTGACCCTCGCCCCGCGCCGCAGCGTGGCGGGGCTGAGCGTCCACGACCCCGCCTCGGGGGGCTCCCTCCGGCTTGCGCCCGACGGCGGGGTGCTCGATCTCGCGCCCTACGAGGCACGGCTCCTGCTCGCCCGCGACGAGGCGCTCGCCGGCGCCCCTGATACGGCGCTCAGCGGCGCGCATGACGGGGAGCGCGGCGTGCCCAGCGGTGACGGCGCGGCGCTGGGCGGTGAGAGCACGGACGGAGAGAGCGCGGCGTCGGTCCTCGCCGCGACGCCCTTGGACGGCCCGTGGACCCTCGCCAGGGGTGAGGACGAGCCCCGGCCCGTCGCCCTCCCGCACCTGCTCACGGGCGCAGAGGCCGCGGACCTGCGCTCGCTCCGCTTCGAGACGACGCTGACCCTCGACGAGCACGAGGCGTCCGGACCCCTGCTGCTCGACCTCGGTGAGGGCGCACCCCGTGACGAGCCCGGGCCGGGCAGCGGCTACGAGGCCCTGCTGGACCCGCCGGTGCGCGAGGTCGCGATCGTCGAGATCGACGGGCACGAGGTCGGGATGCTGTGGCGGCCCCCGTACCGTCTCGACCTCACCGGCTGGGTCACCGCCGGCGGCGCACGGCTCGCCCTGACCGTGCTCGGCACGACCGCCGCGGCGGCCGCCGCGCCGGAGAACGCCCTGCCCGCCGCCCGGACGGTCGCCGCGGCGCACGCCGCCTACGGCGAACGCTTCCAGCAGCAGGAGCTTGACCTGTTGCTGGACGGGGTCGCGACGGGCCTCGGCGAGGTGCCCGTGCTGCGTCACCGCGCCCGCTGAGGCGGCTCAGGCGTCCAGTTGCGTGCTCAGGTCTCCGGCGGCTTAGCTCAGGCCCCCGGCTGCATGCCGGTGAGGATCTCGAGGATTTCGTCGGCCCCCTCGGAGGGACTGACCTTGCCGAAGAGCACCTCTTCGAAGACGCGCGTGTACTCATCGCGCAGGTGCGCAGGAAGATCGCCAGCGGCACGGCGTTGATGATCTGGCGTGCGAGCAGCAGCGCCAGCAGCGACAGCACGCTCCACCAGGGCAGGCGTCCCAGCGCGTCGGCCACCGCGGCGAGGTCCAGCCGGCGCGTGGTGCGCACGATCGCGAAGACGACCGCCACGATCACTGCGATCAGCAGCGCCCGGCCGAGGAGCCGCCGCCAGCGGGGCGGGGGCAGAGCGGCTGCGTCGAGTCTTCGCGTGTCAGGCCCGCCGGGCCCCACGGGATCGGGTCCCGGGCCTGGGTGCTCAGCCAAGGATGCCGAGCCCCTCGCCGGGGAAGAAGGCGCCGAGCAGCACCAGGATCACGATGGTCACCGCGGTCATATGAGTCTCGAGCCAGGCACGTGTGCTCCCCGCGTGGGGGAGAGGCTGGGGCGGGCGGTGCACCTGGTGCGGCGTCGCACGGATCCTGCGGAGTGGTCCCGGGCGCTGCGGCAGTCCCAGGGGCATGTCGCCGAGGGCTTCGGCACCCGGTTCCCGCAGGCACTCCTTGCGAGCGGCGGGGTGCTCGTCGCGGACCTCGCGATCCTCACGCTCTGCCTGCGCCTGATGGGTGTGGACGCGGAGGCGCTGCCGCTCGTGGACCTGGTCGCCGCCTACGTCTTCGCCTTCCCGCTGACCATGTTCCCGGCGCAGGGCCTCGGCGTCATGGACACGGCGCTGCTCGCCTCCTTCGCCGAGACGGCCGGTCAGGGCGTCGTGGAGCCTGCGCTCGCCGCGGTGATCGTCTGGCGCGCCGTCACGGTCGCCGGCCCCTGCTGCTGGGCCTCGTCACGGTGATGCTGTGGCGTCGGGAGGGGCGGCCCGTCCCGGCCCGGTGACCGTGCGGGTGCGCAGCGCCGTCGGTCAGCGAGCCGGGGTGAACACCTCCAGCTCGACGCTCTCCCGTACCAGGCGCCGGATCGCGCCGGGTCCGTCGGGGACGGCGCCGAGAGCGCGGGACTGGACCGCGATGTTTCCCAGCGCCGTCGCCTCCATGGGGCCGGCGACCACCTCGAGACCGAGGGCATCGGCGGTGAGCTGGTTCAGCAGCGCGTTGCGGGAGCCGCCGCCGACGACGTGCAGACGCGTCGGGAGCGGGACCCCGGCCAGGTCACAGGCGGCGTGCAGCTCCTCGCGATAGGTCTCGGCGAGGGATTCGAGGATGCAGCGCACCAGCTCGGCCGGAGTGCGTGGCGACTCGTCCTCGCCGAGCGGCCGGGCGGCCTCCCGCACCCGGTCCGCCATCCTCCCCGGGGTGAGGAAGCACGGATCGGTGGGGTCGATGCGGAAGCGGTCCCCTGGCACGACGGCCGCCGCGGCGAGCAGGTCGTCGAGCTCCACGCGCGCCCCGTCCTCCTCCCACTGCCGGATCGACTCGCTGACCAGCCACATCCCGGCCACGTTCTTGAGGAAGCGGACGGTGCCGGCGACCCCGCCCTCGTTCGTGAACCCCGCGTCGTGCGCGGCTGCCGTGGCGACCGGGGCAAGCAGCTCGAGGCCGATCAGCGACCAGGTGCCGGAGGAGATGTAGGCGAGAGTCTCGTCGGCCTTCGTCCCGGCATGGTCTGTGGCCGCAGGATCCGCGAAGTCGGCCGCTCCGGCAGCACCGTCTCCGCCGGCGGGTACGGCGAGCACTGCGGAGGCGGTGTCGTGGGAGCCGACGGCGATCACCGGCACCTCGCCGATCCCGAGGGAGCGGGCGAGGTCGGGGCGCACCGTACCGAGCCGCTCGCCGGGCGCGATGAACGGGGCGAACAGGCCCTCGTCGGCCCCAGCGGCGGCGAGGAGCTCCGGCACCCAGGCCGCCTCGTCCGCGGCGAGCATGCCCGTGGTCGAGGCGTTCGTCAGCTCGGTGCGGCGCTGCCCGGTGAGCAGGAAGCCGATCGCGTCCGGCACGAGCAGCGCGGCCGAGCCCGAAGGGAGCGCGGCTAGGCGGTCGTCGGCCGCGAGCTGGTACAGGGTGTTGAAGGGCTGCTGGGCCACGCCCGTCAGAGCGAACTGCCGTGCGGCCGGGACCTGCGCGGCGAGGCGTTCGGCGACGCCATCGGTGCGGCCGTCGCGGTAGGAGATCACCTCGCCGATCCGCTCCCCGTCGGGGCCGATGAGGGCGTAGTCCACGGCCCAGGAGTCCACGCCGATCGAGCTCAGGCCCGGCAGGCCCCGGAGGACGGCGAGGTCGTGGGCGGCGGAGAGGCCCTGCCGGATCTCGGCCCACAGCGCGTCGAGATCCCAGCTGAGATGCCCCACGCGGGTCTCGAGCCGGTTCTCGAAGCGGTGCGCGGGGACCAGTTCGATCCGGCCCCTGGCGACCACGCCGAGCATGACCCGGCCCGAGGTCGCGCCGAGGTCGATCGCGGCGACCGCGTGCGGGCCCCCGGCGCTCATCGCAGGAACGCCGCGGCGACCCCCGCGTCCACCGGTACGTGCAGACCGGTGGTGTGCGAGAGGTCCCCGGCGGTCAGGGCGAACACGGCGTTCGCCACGTTCTCCGGCAGCACCTCGCGCTTCAGCAGGGTGCGCTGGGCGTAGAACTCGCCGAGCTTCTCCTCCTCGACGCCGTACACCTTCGCCCGGCTCGCGCCCCAGCCGCCGGCGAAGATGCCGGAGCCGCGCACCACCCCGTCGGGGTTGATGCCGTTGACGCGGATCTGGTGCTCGCCGAGCTCCGCGGCGAGCAGCCGCACCTGATGGGCCTGATCCGCCTTCGTCGCCGAGTAGGCGATGTTGTTGGGCCCGGCGAAGACGGAGTTCTTCGAGGAGATGTAGAGGATGTCCCCGCCCATGGCCTGCGCGATCATCACGCGAGCCGTCTCGCGGGAGACGAGGAAGCTGCCGCGCGCCATGACGTCGTGCTGCAGGTCCCAGTCCTTCGCGGTCGTCTCTAGCAGCGGCTTGGACAGCGAGAGCCCGGCGTTGTTCACGATGAGGTCGAGCCCGCCGAAGGCGAGCACGGCCTCGGCGACCATGTCGATCACGGCCTGCTCGTCGGAGACGTCGGCGCGCAGGGCGACGGCGTGGTCCGGTCCGCCGAGCTCCTCGGCGGTGGCCTGGGCGTTCTCCAGGTTCAGGTCCGCGATCACGACGCATGCGCCCTCGGCGACGAGCCGCGTCGCCGTCGCCTTGCCGATCCCGGAGCCGCCCCCGGTCACGAGCGCGACGCGGGTG
Organism: Brachybacterium sp. HMSC06H03; assembly: GCF_001807385.1. Taxonomy (NCBI): domain Bacteria; kingdom Bacillati; phylum Actinomycetota; class Actinomycetes; order Micrococcales; family Dermabacteraceae; genus Brachybacterium; species Brachybacterium sp. HMSC06H03. The sequence goes on from NZ_KV788903.1 coordinate 8,175, forward strand.
GCGAGTGGCTTGGGCGTCGGCCGACGGCGCAGCTTCGCCTCCTCCAGCTCCCAGTACTCGATGCGGAACTTCTCCGACTCGCCGATGGGAGAGTAGGTCGAGACCGCCTCCGCGCCGCGCATCACGTGGATCGCGTTGACGTAGAACTCCCCGGCGACCCGCGCGGTCTGCGCGTCGGCGCCGAAGGAGAACATGCCGACCCCCGGGACCAGCACGATCGCAGGATCCGCGCCGCGCATGGCGGGGGAGTCCGCGCTCGCGTGGCGCTCGTAGTAGGCGGCGTAGTCCTCGCGGTAGGACTCGTGCAGCTCGCGCAGGCGCGCGATCTGCTCCTCCACCGGGGCGCTCGCGGGCAGGTCCAGGACCAGGGGCTTGACCTTGGTGCGCAGGAAGTGGTCGGGGCAGGAGGTGCCGAGCTCGGCGAGCGCAGCGAGCTTCTCGCCCGCGAGGAACTCGTGGACGTTCTCGCTGTCGGTCCAGTGGCCGATCATCGGCGCGTCGGTCGAGGCGAGACCGCGGATCACGGGGAACAGTGCCGACGCCTTCGCGCGCCGCTCCGCCTCCGGCAGCGCGGCGCGGGCGGGGTCGGCCGGGCCGAAGGGCTCGGCGGCGCCGTGCGCGTCCAGGTGCGCCTGCGCCTCGCGGATGATCCGCAGCGAGTTCTCCTTCGCCTCCTGGGAGGTCGCGCCCCAGGCGGTGATGCCGTGCCCGCCGAGGATGCAGCCGATCGCCTCGGGGCTGCGGGCCTTGATCTCGGCGATGTCCAGCCCCAGCTGGAAGCCGGGTCGCCGCCACGGCACCCACACCACGGCGTCGCCGAAGATCTCCTGGGTCAGGCGCTCCCCGTCGGCAGCGGTCGCGAGCGCGATCCCGGCATCGGGGTGGAGGTGGTCCACGTGCGGGGCGTCGACCAGGGCGTGCATGGCGGTGTCGATCGAGGGGGCGGCCCCGCCCTTGCCGAACAGGCAGTGGTCGAAGGCCGCGACCATCTCGTCCTCCCGCTCCACGCCCGGGTAGACGTCCTGCAGGGCGCGCACCCGGTCCAGGCGCAGCACCGCCAGGCCCTTCTCCTCCAGGGTGCCGAGGTCGCCGCCGGAGCCCTTCACCCACAGCAGCTCGACATCCTGCCCGGTGACGGGGTCGGTGTCGGTGCCCTTGGCGGAGGTGTTGCCGCCGGCGTAGTTCGTCGTCGTCGGGTCGGCGCCCAGCTCGTTCGAGCGGGTCAGGAGGGCGTCGATCGTCTCTCGTGCGGTGCTCATTCAGGCTCCCCATCCCATCTGGTTCCCGCCGACGCGCTCGCCGGCGACCTTCTCCTCGTAGCCGCTCGCGCGGAACGCCGCGAACGGATCCGCCGGCAGGCCCCGCTCCTCGCGGAAGGCCGCGAGCGCCGGTCGCACGTCCGTCCAGAAGGCATCCATGAGGATCCCGTGCGCCTCGAGCACATCGTGGCGCTCCTGCGCATCGGCCAGGGCCTCGCGGTCCACCAGCAGCGCCTTGGCGAGCGTCTCCTGCACGTTCAGCACCGAGCGGATCTGGCCCTGGATCTTCGACTCGAGGTTGTGGCACTCGTCGAGCATGAAGTTCACGCCGGAGGCGGGGCGGTGGGCGTCCTGCTGCACGATCTCGAACAGGATCCGGAACAGCTGGAACGGGTCCGCGGCGCCGACGATCAGGTCGTCGTCGGCGTAGTTGCGGGAGTTGAAGTCGAAGGCCCCGAGCCGGTGCTGCCGCAGCAGCTGGGCGACGATGAACTCGATGTTCGTGCCGGGGGCATGGTGGCCGGTGTCCAGCACCACCTGCGCCTGCTCGCCGAGGGCCAGGCAGTGCATCAGGCTCGTGCCCCAGTCCGGGACGTCGGTGTGGTAGAACGCCGGCTCGAAGAACTTGTACTCCAGCACCAGGCGCTCGCCCTCGCGCAGACCCGCGTAGATCTCCTGCAGCGACTCCGCCAGATGGTCCTGCCGCCGACGGATCGAGTCCTGACCGGCGTAGTTCGTGCCGTCGGCCAGCCAGATCTTCAGCTCGTGCGAGCCCGCCTCCCGCATCACGTCCAGGCACTCGAGGTGGTGGTCGATCGCGCGGCGGCGCACGGACGCGTCCGAGTGGGTGAGCGAACCGAACTTGTACTCGTCGTCCTGGAAGGTGTTGGAGTTGATCATGCCGAGCGAGACGCCGAGCTCCGCGGCGTGGGCGCGCAGCGCGGCGACGTCCTCGACCCGGTCCCAGGGGTGGTGCAGGGACACGCGCGGGGCGAGGCCGGTGAAGGCGTGGGTCTGCGCGGCGTCGGCGATCTTCTCGAAGGGGTCGCGCGGGGTGCCTGGGGTGCCGAAGACCTTGAAGCGGGTGCCGGAGTTGCCGTAGGCCCAGCTGGGGACCTCGATGGAGAACTCCTCGAGGTCGCGGGCGACCTCGGGGGGAAGCGTGGCGGGGCTGGTCATGGTGGCTCCTTCGGGACGGACCGGTCCGTGCGGGCGGCGTCGGCGGCGACGGCCTTGGACGAGCAGCGACCGATTCGAGGGTTGAAACGACTCAAGAAAGAACCTAGCATTCCCGTCGGCGGTTCGACAACAGACGTCCCCGCCGCCCTCGCACCGATCCGTCGCGGGGGGACTCGCCCGATGAGGAGCAGCGATGACGCCGCCTGATCTCGACCACCTGCTGGCCACCACAACCGCTCGCAGCCCTCACCGCTGCTGCTTCCTGCTGCACGTGCGCACAGAGAAGCTCGCCGACTACGTCGCCGCGCACCAGGACGTCTGGGAGGAGATGCGCACAGCGCTCTCCGACGCCGGATGGCGCAACTACTCCCTCTTCCTGCGTCCGGAGGACGGCCTGGTCGTCGGCTATTTCGAGGCCGACGACGTCGACGCCGCCCAGGATGCGATCGCCCGCGCCGCGATCAGTCCTCGCTGGGAGGCGGCGATGGCGGAGTACTTCACCCCCGGCGGTGGGGAGAAGCGGGTCCTGCCGCAGTACTTCCATCTCGCCTGACCGCTGCCGTCCCGGTCGACATGCGGCCGTCCCGGCCGGCTGCGGCCGAGAGTGACCCGACCGCCGGGTCGGCCCGCGCGTCGCCGCCTCAGCACCTGATTCCCGAGGAGGGAGACCATGAGCAACACCGTGCCCACGCCGGCACTCGCCCGGACCGCGGGCCATGTCCGCGGATGGAAGGCCACCATCGCCGTGGCCATGTCGAACTACATCGAAGCCGGCTCGATCATCGCCCTCGCCACCAGCCTCACGCTGTGGCAGGAGTACTTCGGCTTCTCGAACTGGGTCGTCGGCCTGGTCGCCGCGCTCTCGGCCAACGCCTTCGGCGCCGCGGTCGGCGCCATGATCGGCGGACCGCTCGGAGACCGCTACGGCCGCAAGTTCATCTACACCTACGACCTGATCCTCTACATGCTCGGCACCCTGTTGGTCGTCTTCGCCGCCCAGGCGTGGATGCTCGTGCTCGGCGTGATCCTCACCGGCATCGCCGTCGGCGCCGGAGTGCCGGTGGCCTGGACGTACATCGCCGAGCAGGCGCCCGGCGCGAAGCGTGCCCGCCACGTGGGCACCGCGCAGCTCGCCTGGTCGCTCGGGCCGGCGGTCGTCTTCGCGATCGCGACCGCGCTGGTCCCGCTGGGGCTGCTGGGATCCCGGCTGATCTTCGCCCACCTCTTCGTCGTCGCCTTCATCACCTGGTGGGTGCGTCGGGGTCTCGCGGAGTCCGACATCTGGGTCGAGCAGAAGAAGGTCCGCGACGACGCCGCGGCACGGGGCGAGGCGGTCGCGCACCGCGGACTGAAGGAGCTCCTCTCCCGTCGTCAGAACGTCACCGCGCTGCTGTTCCTGATCGGCGTCTACGGCCTGTGGAACATGGTGGCCGGGCAGATGGGCATCTTCATGCCCCGGGTCTACGAGACGGCCGGGGTGGCGAGCGCCGCGAGCCAGAACCTCCTGCAGGTGCTGCTGTGGACCATGACCGTCGCGGCGACCTACTTCGGATTCATGCTCCTCGGGGACAAGGTCGACCGACGCCTGCTCTACGGGATCGGGGCCGTGCTCGGGCTGGCCGCCTGGGTGCTCCTCGTGTTCGCGCACGTCACCACGCCGCTGCTGATCGCCTTCGCGGTGCTGTGGGGCGTCTCGGCAGGCATCGGCGCTCAGGCCTTCTATGCGCTGTGGACGGCGGAGATGTTCGCGACCCCGTACCGGGCGACGGCGCAGGGCGTGCTGTTCTTCGCCGCGAGAATTCTCGTCGGCGTGCTCAGCTACGTCTTCCCGACGCTGCTCGCGGCGCGGGGAGTGCCGTTCGTCGGGATGATCATGATCGGCTTCCTGCTCGTCGCCCTGGTGATCGGCGTGATCGGTGCACCGGACACGCGTGGCAAGAGCCTCGAGCAGATCGAGAAGGAGCGGTACGGCTCCGCGGTGTGACGGAGGAGAGCCGCCCTTCCGCTCCATGGGTGGAAAGCGCTTGACCGTCGGTGTCCGGGCGGACAAGGATGGGGCCCGGTCCGGATCCGGTGTTCACCGCGGAGGCGATCGGACCGGGCCCCGCCGAGGCGGCCGCACCGCGCCGCCGCATCCCCTGCCGATCAGCCGCCCCTGCGCGGCTGCCCCCTACGAGGAGACCCGATGACCTCCCCGACCCTCCAGGTCCTGAACTCCAACGGCGCCTGGTGCTGGTTCCAGGACGAGCGTGCCCTCGTCGACCCCGAGCGCCGGCAGCTCGTCGTCGGCTCCATCGCCTCGGTCGCCGGGAAGGACGGGGACCGCCGCGGCGGCGACCTCGACCTCTCCGTCGTCGACCTCGAGACCGGGGACGTGCAGGTCGTGACCCTGCACGAGGGCTTCGAGTCCGACGATCACGACGTACCCGCGCTGTGGCTTCGCCCCGACGGGCGCTGGCTCGCCGTCTACGCCCGCCACAAGACCGACGACAACACCTACTGGCGGATCAGCGAGCCGCACGACCCCACCCGCTGGGGCGAGGAGAAGCTGTTCGACTGGTCCGAGCTCACCGAGGGCCGCCACGTCACCTACTCCAACCTCCACGAGCTCGACGGACGGCTCTACTGCTTCGTCCGCGCGATCAACGACGACCCCTGCGCGCTGGTCTCCGACGACCTCGGCGACACCTGGACCTTCGCCGGCAAGCTCTTCGAGCGCGAAAAGGTCGGCTACGTCAACGCCTACGCCCGCTACGCCGAGGGGCCCGACGGGCTGCACGTCATCGCCACCGACCACCACCCCCGCGACTACGACAACGCGATCCACCACGGTGTGCTCTCCGGCGGCCGGCGCCACGACTCGACCGGCGCCGTGGTGGGGGGCGAGCTCTTCGCCGAGCCCGCCCCGAACCAGGACCGGCTGACGACGATCCTCCCCGCCGGCAGCGAGGTGGGCGGGGCGCGCCTGAGCCACGCCTGGACCACCGACCTCCGGGTCGTGGACGGAGTCGTCTCCGCCGTGATGACCGCCCGCGCGGACCACCCCGGCTGGCCCGAGGGCGCCGCGGTCACCGGACCCGACGCGGTGCGGGACGCCGACGGCAACGACGTCCCCGTCCCCGACCTGCGCCTGGTCTACGCCCGCCTCGGCAAGGGCGGCACCTGGGCCGTCCACCCCCTCGCCGATGCCGGCCCCGGCCTGCTGCCCCACGAGCAGGACTACACGGGCCTGGCAGCCCTGGATCCCTACGACCCCGACCACCTCGTGCTCTCCACTCCGATCGACCCGCGCGACGGCCGTGCGCTGACACACCGCGAGCTGTTCCGCGGCCGCACCGAGGACGGCGGCGCGAGCTGGGCATGGACGGCGATCACCGAGGACTCCGAGGTCGACAACCTCCGCCCGATCCTCGCCCCCGGCGACCCCGCCGCCGAGCACCTGCTCTGGTTCCGCGGCACCATGGCCTCCTCGCAGCGCTTCGACTGCGAGGTCGTGCTGCGCTCCGCGCCGCGACCCGCCGACACCGCCACGCCCGACGCAGGAGAGACCCGATGACCACGCCCCCGCCGACCGCGCCCGCCGCGGAGCCGTTCGCGCCGACCGACCCGCGCGGCGAGATGCTGCGCCGCCTGGAGGCGCTGCGCGGCGCGAGCAGCTGGGACGAGGTCCCCGCCGCGGCGCGCGAGGCCTGGGAGAGGCCCTACGGTCCGGCAGAGCGCCTCGACCTGCGCATCGAGAACCGCGAGGCGCGCGGCCCCCACGGCATCGTCCCCCTGCGCGTCTACAGCCCCGCCGCGCGCAGCCGCCGGCCCCGGGCCGCGCTCGTGTGGTGCCACGGTGGCTCCTTCCAGCACGGCGACCTCGACATGCCCGAGGCGCACGAGACCGCGCGCCGCGTGGCCGCCCGCGCGGACGCCGTGGTCGTCTCCGTCGACTACCGGCTGTGCGACGAGCCCGCCGAGACCGGCGGCGCCCCCGCGAGGCGACTGCCCGGCGAGACCTTCACCGTCCACGCCCCGATCCCTGGGGACGACGTCATGGCCGCCGTGCGCTGGACGCGTTCCATGGCGCGGCTGCTCGGCATCGACCCCGGCCGCGTCGCGCTCGGCGGGGCGAGCGCCGGCGGCAACCTCGCCGCCTCCGCCTCCCTGCGCCTGGCCGAGCAGGGCGAGTCGCCCGCCGCGAGCCTGCTGATGTACCCGGTCACGCATCCGCTGAACCCCGAGCCCACCGCCGAGGAGGCCGCGGCGCTCGCCGACGTCCCGGGCATGTTCCGCTTCCCTCCGGAGTCGATGCGGCTGATGGCCGAGACGTACCTCGGCCGCCCGCTCGAGGAGGCCACCGCCCACGAGTTCCCCGGCCTCGGCACCCCCGCCCAGCTCGCCGTGCTGCCCCGCACCTATCTCGAGGTCGACGAGCACGACGACCTGCGCTGCGGCGCCCGCCGCTATGCCGAGCAGCTGACCGAGGCCGGCGTCGAGGTCGAGCACGTGGTGCGCCGCGGCGTCACCCACGGCCACCTCAACAAGCTCGGCCTGCCGCAGGCGGCCGAGTCCTGCGAGGCCATGGCGCAGATCCTGCGGGAGCTCTGAGAGCGCGGGCCGTCCTCCCCGGTCCCCTCGCGCCGCTTCTCGAGGTGCGACGCGCACGTCTCGATCGAGTGCTTCACCTGGGAGGACATCCACGTCGAGGGCCGCGCGGCGCTCGAGACGGTCCGCTCCGCAGACCCGGCGGCCCGCTAGGGGCGGAGGACGGTCCTGTCGAGGCGCGGGCTGACCGCCCGGGTGGACGGCGAGCGGACCGGGCCGGGCGGACGTACAGTTCCGCCATGAACCCCATGGAGGACGCCGGGCGCGCCGCCCGCGACGGTGCCGCGGCGGCCGAGCGCACCGCCGAGACCGTGACCGATCATCCCGTCTTCGAGGGCATCGCCCGCGGCGGCTTCGTGATGAGCGGCCTGGTGCACGTGCTCATCGGCTGGTTCGCGCTGCGCGTCGCCCTCGGCGGCTCGGGGCAGGATGCCGACCAGTCCGGCGCGCTGAACACCGTCGCCGCCGCTCCCGGCGGAAATGCGCTGCTGTGGATCGGTGGCCTGGCGATGCTCGCCCTGACCGTCTGGCATCTCGCCGAGGCGTACTTCGGCGCGAGATGGGCCGACGACGACCGCCGGCGCCTCACCCACGTCGTGAAGACGCTCGGCAAGGCCGGGGTGTACGGCGCGCTCGGGGTGACCGCGCTGCGCTTCGCCGCCGGCGGCGGCAGCGACTCCGGCCAGCAGACCTCCGAGCTCACCGCGGGTCTGCTCGGCAGCGCGGCAGGTCGCGGGGCGGTGATCCTGATCGGTCTCGTCGTCCTCGCGGTCGGGGGATACCACGTGGTCAAGGGAGCGGGCCGGGGCTTCGAGGACGATCTCCGCCCGCCCGGCGACCAGCGGATCAGCATGGTCGTGATCGTCACCGGCGTGATCGGCTACATCGCCAAGGGCGTCGCGCTGATCGTCGTCGGCATCCTGTTCGGCTGGGCCGCGATCGGCTCGGACCCCGAGAAGGCGACCGGCCTGGACGGCGCGTTCCAGACCATGGCGAGCCTGCTCGCGGGGGCGGTGCTGCTGGTCGTCGTCGGCATCGGGGTGATGCTCTACGGCGTCTACGCGGTGCTGCGCTCGCGCTACGCGCCGCTCTGAGCCAGGGCGGCTCTCCGCAGGGGCGAGCCCCGAGGGCCTCGGGCCCGGAGGGAGGGCCGGCTCTCGGGGGTTGCGCGCGGGCCCGACGCGCGGGCCGACCGACGGGGCG
>NZ_KV788904.1:0-633 GCF_001807385.1 Brachybacterium sp. HMSC06H03
CGGCCGGGGCCGCGGCGGCGCGCGGGGGCGGTCTCCGCGACGGGCGCGCTCATGCCCCGGCCCGTCGTCGGCGGAGGGTCTCGAAGAGGCAGACGGTCGCGGCGGTGTGCACGTTCAGCGACTCCGCGTGGCCGGCCAGCGGGATCCGCACGGTCAGCGGCGCGGCGGCGAGGGTCTCCTCGTCGAGCCCGTGCGCCTCGTTGCCGAGGATCCACGCGATCCGGTCCGGCAGGTCGACGTCGAACAGCTCGGAGTCCGCGTAGCCGCTGGTCGCGGCGGCGCTGATGTCGCGGGCGGCGAGCGCCTCGAGCAGGGGACCGCTCTCGGCGCCGGTGAGGACGGGGAGGTGGAAGAGCCCGCCGACGCTCGCCCGCACGGCCTTCGGCGAGTACGGGTCGGCGCTGGTGCGGGTCAGCAGCACGAGGTCGGCGCCGGCGGCGTCCGCGGTGCGGATCAGGGTGCCGACGTTCCCGGGATCGCGGACCTCGTGGAGCACGACCACCGTGAGCGGCCCGTCATCGGGCAGCGCTTCCAGCGCGGCGGTCGCGGCGTCCGGGTCCTCGGCGGGCAGGGCGCCGACGGCGACGACGCCCTGCGGGGAGACGAGCGCTCCCGGGGCGCCGCCCGTCCCGG
>NZ_KV788905.1:0-20760 GCF_001807385.1 Brachybacterium sp. HMSC06H03
CGGCGCGGTGCGTGCTCGGTCGCGGGGCGGGCGGAGCGGTCGTGCTGCGCGAGCTCGCGGCCGACGGCTCCGCCCTCGACGAGCGAACCCGCGCCGTCCAGGAGCTCCCCTCCCTCGTCGCTGAGCTCGAGGCCGCGCACCGGCCACGCTGGGTCTGGAGCGACGCCACCGCCTGGTACCCGCGCCTGCTCGCGGCCGGGGTCACCCTCGAGCGCTGCCACGACCTGCGCCTGGTGCACCGGATCCTGCGGCAATCCGAGCTGGTGACGGAGCCCGGTCCTCTGCGGGAGCGCACCGAGTGGGACACCCCGCTCGAGCCGGAGGAGACGCGGCGCGACCTCGGCGCGACCCTCTTCGACCTCGACGCCCGGCCGTCGGCCGCCCACGGCGTGCCCGACGGGATCGAGGAGACCTGCGCAGAGCTAGAGCGGCAGCTCGCGGCGATCGCGAGCGCTGAGGACCCGGCGCGGCTGCGGCTGCTGCTCGCGGCGGAATCCGCCGGGGCACTGATCGCGGCCGAGCTGCAGGCGGCGGGGATCCCCTGGGACGTGGCCGAGCACGACCGGATCCTCACCGAGGCCCTGGGGCCGCGCCCCTCGCCCGGGACGCTCCCCGCGCAGATGGTTCAGGTCGCCGCCGAGGTGCGCACCGCCCTCGGGGACCCGACCGTGTCGCTGGACTCGCCGCCGAAGCTGCTGCGCGCCCTGCACCGCGCCGGCATCGACGTCTCCTCCACCTCCCAGTGGGAGCTGCAGGAGCACGAGCATCCGGCGATCGAGCCGCTGCTGCGGTACAAGAAGATGTCCCGTCTGCTGACCGCCAACGGCTGGACGTGGCAGGACGAGTGGGTGCGGGAGGGCCGCTACCGGCCCGTCTACGTGCCGGGCGGCGTGGTCACCGGGCGCTGGGCCTCCAGCGGCGGCGGGGCGCTGCAGATCCCGCGTCGGCTGCGGCCCGCGCTCCGTGCCGATCCTGGCTGGCTGCTGGTCAGCGCAGACGTCTCCCAGCTCGAGCCGCGGGTGCTCGCGGCGATGTCGCGCGACGCGGCGATGATCGAGGCCGGGGCCGGGAAGGACCTCTACTCGGGCATCGTCGAGGCGGGCGTGGTCGCGAGCCGGCAGGAGGCGAAGATCGGGGTGCTCGGCGCCCTGTACGGCGGGACCACCGGGGACAGCGGTCGCGTCGTGCCCCGGCTCCGCCGCACCTTCCCCGAGGCGATGGCGCTCGTGGACGGTGCCGCCGCGACCGGGGAGCGCGGCGGGACGGTCACGACCTGGCTCGGCCGCTCCTCCCCCGCCCCCGAGCCCGGCTGGGTCCAGGCGCAGCGCTCCGCGAACGGCCCCGACACGGGCACCGGCGAGCAGGAGCGGGCCCGTCGCTCGGCCCGCGACCGCGGCCGGTTCACCCGCAACTTCGTGGTGCAGGGCACCGCCGCGGAATGGGCGCTGTCCTGGATGGCGGCGCTGCGACTGCGGCTCGCGCAGCTCCCCGAGGTCGCCCCCGACGAGCGGGCCGACGCCTCGGGACCGGTGTTCTCCCGCCGCGCGCACCTGGCGTTCTTCCTCCACGACGAAGTGATCGTCCACGCCCCGGCCGATCAGGCGGAGGCCGCGGCCGCCGCGATCCGCGAGAGCGCCGACGCGGCCGGGCGGCTGCTCTTCCCCGGCAGCCCGATCGACTTCCCGCTGGACCTCGCGATCACGGAGCGCTCGGCGGAGAAGTGAGCGCCGCGGGCCTCGCTGCGACCGCCGCCTCAGTGCGGCTCCGGCGCGGGTGCTACACGACGGGGTGCTCAGTGACCAGCGCGGCGAGCTCCTCGAGCAAGGAGTCCATGCGTCGAGCGCCCAGCAGCGGGCTGAGCGGCTCGGAGAACCAGTGCTCCCAGAGCTCGTCGAGCTGCGCCGCCGTGGGCGCGACACCGGTGTCCAGCTGCTCCGCGATCGCCAGCGCCTCAGGCTCGTACTCGTCCTCGGGCATGCCGTCCGTGCCCGGGGCGAGGCCCGCCGGGTCCTCCCGGGTCAGGAGGGCGAGCACCTGCTCCTGCGTCGAGGTGCCCTCGTGCTCGGGGTCCTGGGCGTCGAGCAGGACCGATGCCAGGGTCACCGCACCGGTGGCGAGCCCGATCCAGACGCGCGGGGCGGGCACGCCTCGTCGACGCAGGAAGCCCTGGACCGCGCCATCCAGCCGGAGGCCTGCCGCACCGGCTCCGGCCATCAGACCACCGAGGCCGAGCGAGAGCGCCGCCTCGGAGAGGGTCGGCGTCCGGAGACCGCGGAGGCGCGACGCGTCGCCGTCGTCCGGCGCTCCTGACCGGCCCTGCGCGGCGAGGAGGCTGACACCGGTGGTCAGCACCGCGGGGAGCCCGACGTATCCGACGCGCACCAGGCGCGGGAGACGGTGCACAGAGATCATCCCGAGGCCGGACGCGGCAGCCGTGCCGACGACCAGGGACACGATGCGGGAGCGCTGGGACTGTGTCACGGGGGCCTCCTTCTCTCGCCGCGGGGCCAGCCGCGCGCCACGGGGGCGTGGCGTGCCCTCTACGCTATCGGGCGACCCTGACCGTGACGGACGACGATCGTCGGTGCCCGGGGTGACCTTCGACCGCGCCTCGGCGGATGAGGGAGGATGGACCGATGCGCCTCTGGTCACTGCACCCCCGCCACCTCGACCGCCAGGGCCTCACGGGCTGCTGGCGGGAATCGCTGCTGGCGCAGGCCGTGCTCGCCGGGCGCACTCGCGGGTACCGCTCCCACCCGCAGCTCGAACGGTTCCGGGCCCAGCCCGCCCCGCTCGATGCCGTGGGCACCTACCTCGAGGTGCTCGCCCGGGAGGCGACCGCTCGCGGCTACCGCTTCGACCTCTCGCGGATCGACCGCCGCCCCGAGGAGCTCACCGGCCACGCGCCGACGGATGCCGCGGCCGGCGTGCCACGGATCCCCGTGACCCGGGGACAGGTCGACCTGGAATGGCGCCATCTGCTCGCCAAGCTCGCGCAGCGCAGTCCCGGGAGCGAGGCGCTCACCGCAGCGCATTCCGCGCCGACGGTGCATCCGCTGTTCACCGTGGTGCCGGGTCCGGTCGAGAGCTGGGAGCGGGCGACGGATCCGGAGGGCTGAGCGCGATCCGCAGCCAGCGCGAGAGGGGCGCTCCATCCGGGACGTCCGCGAGATCGGTGCGCAGCCACCGGGCCTCGCTCAGCTCGAGCGAGGTGCTGACCTCCCTCGAGGCGGCGGTGCCGACGAGGATCGTGAGCCGGTCGCGCTTGCCCTCGGTGACCGTCTCGAGAGCGGTCACCTCCTGGAGGTCTCCCGTGATCGCGAGGGCGAGCTCCTCGGCGACTTCGCGACGTCCGGCCTCGGCAGGGCTCTCGCGGCGAGGACGATAGCGGCCTCCCGGCAGTGCCCAACGGTCCCGGTCGACGTAGGAGTGCCGCACGGCGAGGAACCGCAAAGGGTCCTCCGGAGGATGCAGCAGCACCTTCACTCCGAAGGTGCGCGGCCTGCGCACCCGCCACCAGACCCGGCGCAGCCGGTGCCCGGCGGTCAGCGCGGCGCCCAGCGCGCGCCCGCGCCTCGTCGCCATCGGCTCAGGAGCGCTGCACCGCGCGGAGCTCCTTCTTCAGCTCCTGCACCTCGTCGCGCAGCCGCGCCGCGACCTCGAAGTTCAGCGACTCCGCGGCCTGGTGCATCTGCGCGGTCATCTCGTCGATCATGCCGGTCAGCGCGCCGACGGGATCGTCGCCGAGGTCGATCTGGCGACCCTGCATCGAGTCGACGGCGTTCGCGCGCGCCCGGTCCTGGGCCACCTTCTCCTTCCCGGAGCGGTAGTCGGTGGCCAGGAGGGTGTCGGTGTCGATGTCCTCGCGGGCCAGCATGTCCGTGACGTCCGCGATCCGCTTGCGCAGCGGGGTCGGGTCGATGCCGTGCTCGGTGTTGTACGCGATCTGCTTCTCGCGGCGACGGTTGGTCTCGTCGATCGCGTCCTGCATCGAGTCGGTGATCGTGTCCGCGTACATGTGCACCTGGCCGGAGACGTTGCGGGCCGCACGGCCGATCGTCTGGATGAGCGAGGTGCGGGAGCGGAGGAAGCCCTCCTTGTCCGCGTCCAGGATCGCGACCAGGGACACCTCGGGCAGGTCCAGGCCCTCGCGCAGCAGGTTGATGCCGACGAGCACGTCGTACTCGCCCTGCCGGAGGGAGCGCAGCAGCTCGATGCGGCGCAGGGTGTCCACGTCGGAGTGGAGGTACTGGACCCGCACCCCGTTCTCGAGCAGGAAGTCGGTGAGGTCCTCGGCCATGCGCTTGGTCAGCGTGGTCACGAGCACGCGCTCGTCGCGCTGCACCCGCTTCTCGATCTCCTCGCGCAGGTCGTCGATCTGGCCCTTGACGGGCTTGACGATCACCTCGGGGTCCACCAGTCCCGTCGGCCGGATGATCTGCTCGACCACGCCGTGGGCGCGGTTCAGCTCGTACTCGGCGGGGGTGGCGGAGAGGTAGACGGTCTGACCGGTGCGCTCGGTGAACTCGGAGAAGGTCAGCGGGCGGTTGTCCAGCGCCGAGGGGAGGCGGAAGCCGAAGTCCACCAGGGTGCGCTTGCGGGAGCGGTCCCCCTCGTACATCGCGCCGATCTGCGGGACGGTCACATGGGACTCGTCGATGACCAGGAGGAAGTCCTCGGGGAAGTAGTCCATGAGGGTGTTCGGGGCGGTGCCCGGCGCGCGGCCGTCGAGATGGCGGGAGTAGTTCTCGACACCGTTGGTCGAGCCCATCTGCCGCAGCATCTCGAGGTCGTGGGTGGTGCGCATGCGCAGGCGCTGCGCCTCGAGCAGCTTGTTCTGCCCCTCCAGCTCCTCGAGCCGCTCGGCGAGCTCCTCCTCGATCGTGCCGATCGCGCGGGAGAGACGCTCGGGACCGGCGACGTAGTGGGAGGCGGGGAAGATGTGGATGTGGTCCTCCTGCCGGATGACCTCGCCGGTCATCGGATGGAGGGTGTAGAGCGCATCGATCTCGTCGCCGAAGAACTCGATGCGGATCGCGAGCTCCTCGTACATCGGGATGATCTCGACCGTGTCCCCGCGCACCCGGAAGGTGCCGCGCTCGAAGGCGATGTCGTTGCGGTCGTACTGCATGTCCACGAAGCGGGTCAGCAGCTCGTCGCGGTCCAGCTGGTCGCCGACGCTCAGCTGCACCATCCGGTCCACGTACTCCTGCGGGGTGCCCAGGCCGTAGATGCAGGAGACGGAGGAGACCACCACCACGTCGCGACGGGTCAGCAGCGAGTTGGTGGCGCTGTGCCGCAGCCGCTCCACCTCGGCGTTGATCGAGGAGTCCTTCTCGATGTAGGTGTCCGACTGCGGGACGTACGCCTCGGGCTGGTAGTAGTCGTAGTAGGAGACGAAGTACTCCACCGCGTTGTGCGGCAGCAGCTCCCGGAACTCGCTGGCGAGCTGCGCGGCGAGGGTCTTGTTGTGCGCCATGACCAGGGTGGGACGCTGCACCTGCTCGATCAGCCAGGCCGTCGTCGCGGACTTGCCGGTGCCGGTCGCGCCGAGGAGGACCACGTCCTGCTCGCCGTCGTTGATCCTCTTGGTGAGCTCCTTGATCGCCTGCGGCTGATCGCCCGAGGGCGAGTACTCGGAGACGACCTCGAAGGGGTGCTCGGCGCGGACGAGATCGGTGACGGGACGCATGAGGACGAGCCTACGACCCGGGGCCGTCGGAGGACACGGCGCGGGGCCTCTGTCCGCTCAGGGCCGACGGCCCCGCGGGGCCGGGCGGGACGGCGCACAGGCGGCGCCCGGCGCCGGGTCGGCCGGGGTCCGACGCGATCAGGTGCGGAGGTCGTGCTCCTCGAGGACCGCGTCGAGGGCACGGCCGGAGCGCGCGAGGAGAGCGGGGCGATCGGCCGTGTTCAGCACCAGGCGGTCCGCACGGCGGATCCGTTCGAGATCGGTGACCTGCGCCGCCATGACCGACTCGACATAGGCGCGGTCCCTGCCCCGGTCCCGGACCACGCGCTCGATGCGGTCCTCTCGCCGGGCGAGCACCGCGACGACCGCGTCGTAGCCCGATTCGCCGTGCTTCTCCAGCAGCAGCGGGCTGTCGTGGACGATGACCCGCTCCCCCGACGCGGCCGCCTCGGCCTCCTCCTCCGCGACCGCCCGGTCGACGCGGGAGAGCACGATCCGCTCGAGGTCGGCGCGGGCCGCGGCATCGGCGAAGACGATCCGGGCCATGGCGGCGCGGTCGATCGTGCCGGCAGGGTTCCGCACTCCCTCCCCGAAGCGGGCGATCGCCTCCTCGACCCCGTCGCCGGGGACGTCCAGGACGGCCCGGGAGTGGGCGTCCAGATCGATCACGCGCAGACCGCGCTCCCGCCAGAGCGCGGCGACGGTCGACTTGCCCGCGCCGATGCCGCCGGTGAGGCCGATCCGCAGGGGGCGGTCAGGACGAGGGGGAGGAATGCTGCCGGGCATGGTCCGATGGTAGGGCGGGTCGGCCGGGTCACGGGCCCGTTCACGCTCCTGCCTGCACGGACTACGGTGCTGGGGTGGACCCTCTTGAACTGCTCGTGACGAACGACTTCCTCCGCGTGCTGGACCTCGTGGGCGTGTTCGTGATGGGCGTGGCGGCCGGTGCGATCGCCTCCCGCCTGAACTTCGACGCGGTCGGCTTCGCGGTGATCGGCATCGTCGCCGGGCTCGGCGGCGGTCTGGTGCGCGATCTGATCCTCGACTACGGCACCCCGGCGGCCTTCGACGGGCCCTGGTATCTCACCTGCGCCCTCGGCGGAGCCATGTTCACCTTCGTCATCCATGCGGACGGCCCCTGGTGGCGCCGCCTGGTGACGGCGCTGGACATCGCGGCGATGGGGCTGTGGGCCGCGACCGGCACGGCGAAGTCCCTGGGCTACGGCCTGGACACGCTGCCGGCGATCCTGCTCGGGGTCACCAGCGCGGTGGGCGGCGGCGTGATCCGCGACGTGCTCGTGGGCAGGATCCCCCAAGTCTTCGGGGGCGGCCCGCTGTACGCGACCGGTGCGCTGGTCACCGCGGTGCTGACCTGGCTGGTGCTGGCTCTCGGCCTGCCCTCCCCGACGGTGCTGGTCGCGGTCGCCGTCGGCGCGCTGCTCGCCGGCGTCGCGGCGTGGCGTCGCTGGTCGCTGCCCGCCCATCAGGAGTGGCAGGTGACGATGTCCGCGACCCAGCTGAAGCAGCTGGTGCGCCGCACCCGCAAGGACGAGCGGGAGCGGGTCGCGCATGAGACGGGGGCGATCCCCGTCGTCGACGTCGACCACGACGACCTCGCCGAGGACGCCGCGGCCGAGGACCTCGACGCGAGCGACTACGAGGACCGGATCTTCCCGGATCCGGCGGAGCTGCCCGACACTGCCGAGAACGAGCGGCGCGAGGAGCAGGACCCCGGGACCGCCTCGCCGCGCTGAGGCGGCTGTGCTGCCGGGCGTCGGCGCGCCGGCCTCACCGCGGACAGTCCGGAGCGCCGAGGCGCCGGACCGGAACGGGTCAGGGCCGCAGGAGCTCGATCATCCGGGCGACGTCGTCCGCGCCGAGCTGTCCGGGCGCGGACCCCTCCCCTGCGGTCGCGAAGGTCGCGCAGCTGCCGAATGCCTCGGCGGCCACGCGGCTGCTCGCCCCGAGGGTGCCCATGGAGATCGCGATGTGGGGGCCTGTCTGCTCCTCGGCGACGGCAAGACTCGCCGAGAGCAGGGTGAGCACGTCGCGGGAGGTGCCAGGGGTGACGGCGACCTTCGGGATGTCCGCGCCGAGACGCCGTTGCTCGCGCAGGATCCCCGCGATCGTCTCCTCGTCGGGGGTGCCCTCCATGTCGTGGAAGGAGCCGACCACCGCGATGCCGTGACGACGGGCGGAGTCGATGACCGAGGCGACCACCGCGGGGTCGTGGGAGGTCTCGATGTCGACGAGGTCGACGGCGGACTGCGTGCCCGCCCGGCGACCCGTGATCAGCGCCTCCAGCAGCGAGACGAGGGCGCGGGGGCCGTAGGGCCTCTGCCCGCCCTCGGCGGTGGTGCGGAAGGTGACCAGCAGGGCGCGGTCGGCGCCGAGGGCGGCGCGCAGCGGGCCGAGCGCGGCGAGGACCGCCTCGCGGTGGTGCTCAGCGTCCTCGAGGTCGGGGCGGAAGCGGTCCAGGCGCCACTCGACCACGCGGGCCGGGGTCGCGCTCGCCGCCTCGGCCTGGGCGAGCAGGGCGTCGAGGTCGTCGCCCACCAGCGGCACGATGATCTCGGGGCGCCCGCGGCCGAACTCGACCCCGCGCACGGTCGCGGTGCGGCGGCGCACATCGACCATCCCCTCCTGCACGGCGGGGCCGGGCCGGTCCGCGGTGCCCGGCTGGTCCAGGGGGTCGTCCTGCGCGGCGGTGCCGGGACGCTCGGTCATGGTGCTCCTCCTCGCTCGGGCGGGCCCGGGCGTGCTCAGTCGTCGGTGATCGCGGCGTAGGCGCTCAGCAGGAGCGCGGGGTCGGGCCCCTCGATCCGGGAGACCGAGCCGATCCGGTCCAGGACCACGAAGCGCAGCAGGCCGGCGCGGGTCTTCTTGTCCCGCTTCATCGCGTCCTCGAGCTTGGGCCACTGCCGGTCGCGGTAGGTGACGGGCAGGCCGAGCGAGGTGAGGATGCTGCGGTGGCGGTCCACCTCGGCCTCGGAGAGCTTGCCGGAGAGGTGCGAGAGCTCGGCGACGAACATCATCCCGATGCTCACGGCGGCGCCGTGGCGCCACTGGTAGCGCTCGTTGCGCTCGATCGCGTGGGCGAGGGTGTGGCCGTAGTTGAGGATCTCCCGCTCCCCGCTCTCGCGCAGGTCCGCGGAGACCACGCGGGCCTTGACCCGGATCGCCCGCTCGATCACCTCGCGGAAGGCGTCGCTGGAGACGTCGAGCACCGCGGCGGGGTCCTGCTCGACGATGTCGAGGATCGCGGTGTCCTCGATGAAGCCCGCCTTGACCGCCTCGGCGAGGCCGGCGGCGACGACGTTGCGACCGAGCCCTCCGAGCACGTCGAGGTCGGCGACCACGGCGATCGGCGGGTGGAAGGCGCCGACGAGGTTCTTCCCCTCGGACGTGTTGATGCCGGTCTTGCCGCCCACGGCCGCATCGACCATCGCGGCGACGGTGGTGGGGACCTGGAGCACGTCGACGCCGCGCAGCCAGGAGGCCGCGACGAAGCCGGCGAGGTCCGTCGCCGCGCCGCCGCCGAGCCCGATCACGAGGTCCTGGCGGCCGATCTCGGCCTGGCCGCACACGCCCCACAGGAACCCGGCGACCTGCGCGGTCTTGGCCTCCTCGCCGTCGGGGACCTCGGCGGCGAAGGACTGCCGCCCCGTCTCCTCGATCCCGGCGCGGACCTGCTCGGCGACGTCGCGCAGGCTCGGCTGGTGCACGATCACCACGCGCCGGGCGCGCTCGGGCACCAGGGCCGGGATCTGCTCGAGCAGGCCCCGTCCCACGTGCACGTCGTAGCCGCCGGTGGGCGTGGTGACGGGGATGACGGTGGTGCTCATTCGGTCTCCTCCTGGGGGCGCGCGGGCCTCTGAAGCTGCAGGGCGTCGATGATGGCGAGGGCCACCCGGTCCGGGCTGCCGAGGGCGGCGTCGATGCGATGGGTCGCCAATCCACGATAGGTCTCCGCCCGGGCGGCGGCGAGCTCGCGCCAACGGGCCATGGGGTCCTCGCCGGACAGCATCGGGCGGCCGACGCCGTGGGCGAGCCGGCGCGAGACCGTCTCCTCGTCGATCTCGAGCAGCACCACGGGCAGGTCGCGCAGGGTCGAGGCGGCGCCGGCGTGCATCGGGGCGCCGCCGCCGAGGGAGAGCACGCCCCGCTGGTGCGCGACGGCGCGGACGAGCGAGCGGGCCTCCCGTTCGCGGAAGGCGGGCTCCCCCTCGTCCGCGAAGAGGTCCGGGATCGTGCGTCCGGCCTCCTGGACGATGAGCGCGTCGAGGTCGGCGAAGGGGACACCGAGGCGTGCGGCCAGAGCGCGTCCCACGCTGGTCTTCCCGGCGGCCATCGGACCGATCAGGACGGCCACGGGGCCGGTCACGAGGCGGAGTCCTCCCCACGGCGGGCGAGCCCGGCCTGGAGGTCGAGCGTGACCTCGAGGTGGGCGCGGATCTCGTCGATGCTGTCCCCGCCGGTCTTCTCCAGCAGCGCATCGGCCAGGGTCAGGGCGACCACCGCCTCGGCGATCACCGCGGCGGGCGCGACCGCGCAGGTGTCGGAGCGCTGATGGTTGGCGGTGGTCTGCTCGCCGGTGGAGACGTCGACCGTGCGCAGCGCGCGCGGGACGGTGGAGATCGGCT
Source organism: Brachybacterium sp. HMSC06H03 (assembly GCF_001807385.1). Lineage (NCBI taxonomy): Bacteria > Bacillati > Actinomycetota > Actinomycetes > Micrococcales > Dermabacteraceae > Brachybacterium > Brachybacterium sp. HMSC06H03. The sequence continues at coordinate 10,336 of NZ_KV788905.1, forward strand.
TGAGCGCCCCGCGCACGCGCAGCACCTCGCCGTTGGTCATCCCGCCCTCGAGGCCGCCGGCGCGGTTGGTGGCGCGGGGGAAGGCGGAGCGCTCGCCGCGCGGGGAGGGCGCGACGAGGATCTCGTCGTGGGCGACGGAGCCGCGGCGGGCGGTGGTGGCGAAGCCGTCGCCGATCTCGACACCCTTCATGGCCTGGATCGACATGACGGCCTGGGCGAGGCGCGCATCGAGCTTGCGGTCCCACTGGGTGTGGGAGCCGAGGCCGACGGGAAGGCCGTAGGCGAGGACCTCGACGACGCCGCCGAGCGTGTCGCCGTCGGACTTCGCGGCGTCGACCTCGTCGACCATCGCCGCGGAGGTGCCCTCGTGGAAGCAGCGCAGCGGATCGGCGTCGAGCTGCTCCAGGTGGTCGGGGGTGGGCAGCGGCGCGTCCTCGGGCACGGACACGGAGCCGACGGAGAGGGTGTGGGAGACCAGCCGGATGCCGGCGGCCTGCTCGAGCAGCGCCGCGGCGACGCGGCCGGCGACGACCCGGGCCGCGGTCTCGCGGGCGCTGGCGCGCTCGAGCACGGGGCGGGCCTCGTCGAAGCCGTACTTCAGCATCCCGGAGAGGTCGGCGTGGCCGGGGCGGGGGCGCGAGAGAGGGCGGTTGCGCGCGATCTCGCGCTCGTCGCCGGTGCCGGCGTCGATCAGCAGGTCCTCGCGCGGGACGGGGTCCGCGCTCATGACCTTCTCCCACTTCGGCCATTCGGAGTTCGCGATCTCGATCGCGAGCGGGGAGCCGAGGGTGAGGCCGTGGCGGAGCCCGCCGTGGATCGTCAGCACGTCCTGCTCGAACTTCTGACGGCTGCCGCGGCCGTGGCCGAGGCGGCGGCGCGCGAGCGCGTCCTTCAGATCGTCACTGGTCAGCTCGATCCCGGCGGGGACGCCGTCGAGCAGGGAGAGGAGGGAGGGGCCGTGGGATTCCCCGGCCGTGAGCCAGCGCAGCATGTCGTCGATCATCTCATGAGCGGGACGACGTCCGGGCGGGCGTCCGCGCCGTGCGGACGCCCGCCCGGGGGCTCGGAGGTGCCCCGCGGGCGGCTGACCGGCGGGGAGCGGACCGAGGATCAGGGTCCGTCGATGCTGATCATCATCGCGGGCGCCTCGCCGCCGGTGGGGATCGGCAGCAGCGTCACCCCGACGGTGCGGCCGGAGCCGTCCTCCACGGCGGTGCCTCGCACCGGAGTGGTCGAGGTGAGATCCACCTCCCCCTCGACGGAGGTGACCGTGAGGTCCTCGCGGCCGAAGCCGTCGAGCACGAAGTTCGCGCGCTCCACGGCGACGTCCTCCGAGAGGCTGGTGGGCTGCTCCTGCTCCTCTCCCCAGACGGGGTAGGCCCCGGTGCCGTTCAGCCCGTCGTTGAGCGCCGAGGCGGCCTCCTCGGGCAGAGGGGCGTCCTTGCTGAAGTAGAGCCAGTAGTCGGCCTCGGCGACGCTGGCCGGCGCCATGTAGCCGTAGTAGGTCTCCTGCTCGCCGCTCCAGCCGATCACGGTGCAGCGGGTGACCGCGCCGGGCTGGTCCAGGGCGAGGCCGTCGGTGCACGTGGCCTCGTCGCTCAGGCTCGGGTCCGCGGCGTAGCCGTACAGCTGCGAGGCGACGTCCTCCGCCGTGATCGTGCTCCGGTCGGCGCGGGCGAACTGCTGGGAGCCCGTGGTGAAGACGTCGCTCGGGGCGGCGGTCACCTCCCCCGCGGTGTCCTCCTCCGAACCCGTCCGCTCGGCGGGTGCGGCGACCGCGGCGGGCACGTCCTGGGCGGGCGGCGCGGCGGTGGTCGCGACCGCCTGCGAGAATCCTCCGATGCCGAGCCCCACGAGCAGCGGGGCGCCGAGGCCGAGCGCGGCGAGGGTCCTGACCTGGTGCCGACGAGTCATCGTCGTCTCCTTCCGAGTGCGTCGGGGGAGCATCTGTCCCCCACGGGCTCCTCCGGACGGTCGGGACGTGGACCCCTCCACTGCCCCTGGGCGTTTGCCGTTCCTTGACCCTCCGGCGGGCTGATCGTGACCTTTCCAGCTCGATCGCCCGGGGTCAAGTCCGGCTCGCGGATCCCGTACGACGGCATCACCGGATCTTCACAGAGCGGGCCGCACAGGCCGGACCGCGGCTGTCGATCCGGTCCGGGCACCGATGCCGGCCCCGTGACGTCAGTCCTCGTCGAGCTCGACGGCCTCGTGCGGGGTCAGACGCTCGACGAAGGGGACCACGTCCGCGATGCCGTCCAGCACCGCGGTGGGGCGGAAGGGGAACTGCGCGATCTCGTCGAAGTCGGTGGAGCCGGTGAGGACGAGGATCGAGCGCATGCCCGCCTCGAGCCCCGACTTCACGTCCGTGTCCATCCGGTCACCGATCATCACCGAGGTCTCCGAGTGGCCTCCGATGCGGTTCAGGGCGGTGCGCATCATGAGCGGGTTCGGCTTCCCGACGTAGTACGGATGGATCCCGGTCGCGGCCGTGATCATCGCGGCGACGGAGCCGGTCGCCGGCAGCGGGCCCTCGGCGCTGGGCCCGGTGACGTCGGGGTTCGTGGCGATGAACTTCGCCCCGCCCTTGATGAGCCGGATGGCCCGGGTGATGGACTCGAAGGAGTAGGTGCGGGTCTCCCCCAGCACCACGAACTCGACGTCGCTGTCGGCGAGGATGAAGCCCTCGTCGTGGATGGCGGTGGTGAGCCCGGCCTCGCCGATCACGTAGGCGGAGGCGCCGGGCTGCTGCTCGGCGAGGAAGCGGGCGGTGGCCAGGGCGCTGGTCCAGATCGACTCCTCGGGGAGGTCGATGCCGCTGCGGGCAAGGCGCGCCCGGAGGTCGCGCGGGGTGAAGATCGAGTTGTTGGTCAGCACCAGGAAGGGCCGCCCGTACTGCTGCAGCGCGGCGATGAACTCGGGGGCGCCGGGCAGCGCGGACTGCTCGTGGACGAGCACGCCGTCCATGTCCGTGAGCCAGGTGTGGATCGGGTGGGACTCGAGAGAAGTGGTCATGACCCTAGTGTGCCCTGCCGCGATTCTCCCGGATCGGCGCCGCCCGAACGCCGGGAACGGGGACGGCCCGGCCCCCGCGAGTCGCGGGGACCGGGCCGTCCGGTGATCCGAGGATCAGTTGCCGGTGAGCTTGGCGCGCAGGGCGGCCAGGGCCTCGTCGGAGGCGAGGGTGCCCTCGTCCGAGGAGCTCGACTGGTAGGAGGACTGCGCGGCGGGCGCGGACTCGGAGGAGGAGGTCGAGGCGGCGGCCGGAGCGTTCGCGGACTCCTCGTCGGCGCGGATCGCCTCGGCGACCTGGGCCTTGTGGGCGGTCCAGCGCTCGTAGGCGGCCGCGTACTGGGCCTCCCACTCCTCGCGCTGGGCGTCGTAGCCCTCGAGCCACTCGTTGGTCTCCGGGTCGAAGCCCTCGGGGTACTTGTACTCGCCGTTGGCGTCGTACTCCGCGGCCATGCCGTAGAGCGCGGGGTCGAAGGTGGTGTCGTCGCCCTCGGGGTCCACGCCCTCGTTCGCCTGCTTGAGGGAGAGGGAGATCCGTCGACGCTCGAGGTCGATGTCGATGACCTTGACGAAGACGTCCTGGTCGACGGTGACGACCTGCTCGGGCAGATCCACGTGGCGCTGAGCCAGCTCGGAGATGTGCACGAGGCCCTCGATGCCGTCCTCGACGCGGACGAAGGCGCCGAAGGGGACGAGCTTGGTGACCTTGCCGGGCACGACCTCGCCGATGGCGTGGGTGCGGGCGAAGAGCTGCCAGGGGTCCTCCTGGGTCGCCTTCAGCGACAGGGAGACGCGCTCGCGGTCCATGTCGACGTCCAGGACCTCGACCTTGACCTTCTGGCCCACCTCGACGACCTCGGAGGGGTGGTCGATGTGCTTCCAGGACAGCTCGGAGACGTGCACCAGGCCGTCGACGCCGCCGAGGTCGACGAACGCGCCGAAGTTGACGATCGAGGACACGGCACCCTCGCGGACCTGGCCCTTCTGGAGGGTCTGCAGGAAGTCGGAGCGGACCGCGGACTGGGTCTCCTCCAGGTAGGCGCGGCGGGACAGGACCACGTTGTTGCGGTTCTTGTCCAGCTCGATGATCTTCGCCTCGATCTCCTGGCCGACGTAGGGCTGCAGGTCGCGGACGCGGCGCATCTCCACGAGGGAGGCCGGGAGGAAGCCGCGCAGGCCGATGTCGACGATGAGGCCGCCCTTGACGACCTCGATGACGCGACCGGTGACGACGCCCTCGTCCTCCTTGATCTGCTCGATCGAGCCCCAGGCGCGCTCGTACTGGGCGCGCTTCTTGGACAGGATCAGGCGACCCTCCTTGTCCTCCTTCTGGAGGACGAGAGCCTCGATCTCGTCGCCGACCTCCACCTCGTCGGCCGGGTCTACGTCGTGCTTGATGGACAGCTCGCGCGAGGGGATGACGCCCTCGGTCTTGTAGCCGATGTCCAGGAGGACCTCGTCGTGATCGACCTTCACCACGGTGCCTTCGACGATGTCGCCGTCGTTGAAGTACTTGATGGTGGCATCGATGGCGGCCATGAGCTCGTCGGCGTCACCGATGTCGTTGATGGCGATCTGGGGGGTCGTGGTGTCGGTCATGTAGGTATGGACTCCGTCGGGACAGGAAATGAGTAGGGTCGGGGGGCGTGCTCCGCCCGTCGGCGGGACCAGGGGTCCGGGCCGCGAGGGCGGTTCGCTCGCGCACCGGGGCGCACAAGCCTTCGACAGCCTACCAGCGATGCCCCCGGCGCGCGAGGGTGCTGGCGACCGCTCCGCGGCGCGCCGGTGTGATGTCCGCCCCGTCCGGCGACGGGGCGGCGGCGGAGGCCCCGGGCCTCAGTGGGCCGCCTCGCGCCAGGTGCGTCCCACGCCGATGCCGACCTCGAGCGGGACCGAGAGCTCGTAGGCCGAGTCCATGCCGTCCTCGACGATCTCCCGCACCTGCTCGACCTCGCCGGGGGCGACCTCGAGGACGAGCTCGTCATGGACCTGGAGCAGCATGCGCGAGCGCAGCCCCGCCTCGCGCATCCGCTCCTCGACCGCGAGCATCGCGAGCTTGATGAGGTCCGCGGCGCTGCCCTGGATCGGGGAGTTCAGCGCCACCCGCTCGGCGTTCTCGCGGCGCTGCCGGTTGTCGCTGGTGAGGTCCGGGAGGTAGCGGCGCCGGCCGAGGATCGTCTCGGTGTAGCCGGTCTCCCGGGCCTTCTCGACGCTGCGGTGGAGGTAGTCGCGCACCCCGCCGAAGCGCTCGAAGTAGCCGTCGCGCAGCGCGGTCGCCTCCGCGCGGGAGATCCGCAGCTGGCGGGAGAGGCCGAAGGCGGAGAGCCCGTAGGCGAGTCCGTAGCTGACCGCCTTGGTCTTGGAGCGCATGGCCGGATCGACCGCGTCGGGGCTCACGCCGAACACGCGCGAGGCGACGAAGTTGTGGAGGTCCTCCCCGGAGCGGAAGGCCTCGATCAGCCCCTCGTCCTCGGAGAGGTGGGCCATGATGCGCATCTCGATCTGCGAGTAGTCCGCGGTCATCAGCGACTCGAAGCCTTCGCCGGCGACGAAGACGTCGCGGATCCGCTGCCCCTCGGAGGTGCGCACGGGGATGTTCTGCAGGTTCGGCTCGGTCGAGGCGAGCCGGCCCGTCGCCGCGGCGGTCTGCTGGAAGGTGGTGTGGACGCGGGAGCCGGTGTCCATCTCCTTGTCCAGGCCCACGAGATAGCCGGTCAGCTTGCTCATCTCGCGGAAGCGCAGCAGCCAGGAGAGGAAGCGGTGGCCGGCGGAGTCCGGGTCGAGCGACTCCCTCAGATCGGTGAGGGACTCGGCGTCGGTGGAGTGACCGGAGGAGATCTTGCGCGTGGTGGGCAGGGCGAGGGTCTCGAAGAGCACCACCTGCAGCTGCTTCGGGGAGGCGAGGTTGACCTCCTCCCCCACGATCTCGCCGGCCTCGCGCCTGGCCTGGGCGACGAAGCCCTCGAACTCCTCGCGCAGGGACTGCAGCGCGGTGTGGTCGATCGCGATGCCGCGGGAGTGCATCGTCTCGAGCACGCGCTGGAGGGGGCGCTCGAGGTCGTCGAGGATGCTCCCCGCCCAGGGGGCGGCCTCGATCCGGTCCGCGAGCTCCGCGGCGGCGGGGTGCAGGGCGGAGACGGCGCTCGCGAGGCGGTCCTCGGCCCGGGCGATGTGCTCGGCGCGGGTCTCCGCGCTCTCCTTCTTCAGGGTCGACTCGGCGGGCTTGCGCGGCTTCGGCTCGAAGCTCGCGCCCGCGAGATCCGCGGCGAGGGCCTCGGTGTCGTAGCTGCGGGCGCCGGGGCGCAGCACGAAGGACTCCAGCGCCAGGTCGCGCACCCCGTCCCCGAGCCGGTAGCCGTTCTCCGCCAGGCGCCCGCGCAGGGCGGGGACGTCCGCGATCCGCAGCTCCCGGGAGCCCTCGAGTGCCGCGCCGAGCAGCTCGGAGGCCTCGGAGTCCAGGGCGCCGAGCGCGGCGGCGCCGGCCTGCTCCGGGGTGGCCAGGCCCAGCAGCGCCCCGCCGCGCACGTCCTCGACGAGGTCGAGGGAGAGCGGGGCGTCCTCCTCGCCGAGCAGGGAGGTGAGTGAGGCGGCATCGCGCAGGCGCAGCACGTCGGCCGCGGGCTCGGGGGCCGCCTCCTCGGCCACGTCCTCGCCCAGCAGCGCGGCGGGGAGGTCGCGGCGGATCGTGTCGCCGAAGGCGAGGTCGTCGAACACCTCGAGCACGCGGGCGCGGTCCCCGCCGCCGAGCGCGTAGTGCCCGGGGTCCTCGGGCAGCTCGAGGGTGGTGAAGGCGGCGTTCATCAGCCGGTTGCGCCTGACGTCCTCCATGTGGTCGCGCAGGGACTGGCCGGCCTTGCCCTTGATCTCCTCGGCGTGCGCGAGCACGCCCTCGAGCCCGTCGTACTTCACGATCCACTTCGCGGCGGTCTTCGGGCCGACGCCGGGGACGCCGGGGAGGTTGTCCGCCGCCTCGCCGACGAGCGCGGCGAGGTCCGGATAGCGCTCCGGCGGGATCCCGTACTTCTCCTCGACGGCGGCGGGAGTCATGCGGCGCATCTCGGTGACGCCCTTGACGGGCTGGAGCAGGGTGACCTTCTCCCCCACCAGCTGGATGGCGTCGCGGTCGCTCGAGACGATCAGCGCCTCGTGGCCCTGCTGCTCCGCGCGCGTGGCGAGGGTGGCGATGATGTCGTCGGCCTCGTAGTCCTCGTAGGTCAGCCAGCGCACGCCGAGCGCGTCCAGCACCTGCTGGATCAGGCCGATCTGGCCGTGGAAGGCCTGCGGGGTCTCGTCGCGGCCGCCCTTGTACTGGTCGTAGATGCGGTCACGGAAGGTCCCGCCGGGCAGGTCGAAGGCCACCGCGAGATGGGTGGGCCGCTCGGAGGCGACGACGTTGATGATCATGCGGGTGAAGCCGTAGACGGCGTTGGTGGCCTGGCCGCGGCCGTCGCTGAAGCCGTCCGCGGGCAGGGCGAAGAAGGCCCGGAAGGCCATCGCGTGGCCGTCGATCAGAAGGAGGCGCTGGTCATCGGTGTCGCTCGCACTCATGAGGAGCAGTCTCCCATGTCGCGATCACCTCCGCGCACCCGGCGGGCTGTGGCAGTCTCGGGGGCATGTCCGATCAGCGCATCCGCCCCGCAGACCCCGCCACCGCCCCCGTCGGCGCGACCGAGGGGGCGCCGGCGCCCCTGGACCCGCGGCTCGCCGCCCAGCTCGAGGCGTCCTTCGCCGGGACGCTCGTGGAGCGGCTGGGCATGGAGGTGCTGACCCTCTCCTCGAGCGGCGGCACGATGCGGATGCCGGTCGCGGGCAGCACCCAGCCGGCCGGGCTGCTGCACGGCGGGGCGACGATCGCGCTGGCCGAGTCGATCGCCTCGGTCGCGGCGCTGCTGCGCGCCCGCGAGGTGCACGGCGAGGGGGCCCAGGCGGTGGGCACCTCGGTCTCCGCCCTGCATCATCGCTCGGCGCGCGAGGGCTGGGTCACCGCGACGTGCACCCCGCGCCATCTCGGTCGTCAGGTCGCGAGCTACCTGGTGGACGTCCACGACGAGGCCGGGACCCTGCTGAGCACGATCACGGTCGCGACGCAGCTGCTGCCGCCGCGCTGAACGGCGCCGTCGCCGCCCGGGCGCGCCTCACTCGGGCGCCTCGAAGCCTCCGGCGGTGCCGGGCTGCATCACGTTCGCCTCGTTCCAGGTGTACTCCCGCAGCTGGCCGACGCGGGCGTCCGACTGCCCGCCGAGCTCGACCTTCCCCATCCGGCCGACGTAGGCGACGGTGGCCTTCTCCCCCGCCTCCAGCGCCGTGGTCATCACCCGGCGGCACTCCTCGAAGTCGGTGCACTCCTCGCTGCCGGTGAGGACGGCGTTCAGGGCCGCGGCGAGGGCGGTGCCCTCGACCGAGAGGGCGTGCTGCGCCGCGAGGCACAGCATCACCAGCGCGTCGTAGCCGTGCTGCGAGTAGGCGTAGCCGCGCCGCAGGAACTCGGGATTGCGGTTGAGCATCATGTTCTCGTGGCCGACGGTGATCTCGCCGCCCGGCTCGTAGCCGGTCACGGCGGTCAGCGACTCGGGGGCGAGATCCTTCGCGACCGGCTCCTGCGAGTAGTCGATCGTCACCGCCGGCGACACCCGCCGCGGGAACTCGATCCTGGGCCGCTTGCCCTCGTCCAGGGTCGCGGTGTGCAGGGCCGAGAGGAACGGGGCGAGCTCCGCCCCGCCGTTGGCGACCAGCAGCGCGGGCGGGGACTCGAGGACCGCCTTCACCCGGGCGCCGATGTCGCCGATCTTCCCGACCTCGTAGAACTGCTGGCTGACGACGCGGCCGCTCGAGGGGTTCAGCACCTGCGTCAACTCGTTCAGGAGGCTGCGTCCCTGCAGCGTGTCCTCGGAGAGATAGGCGACGGTGCCGGCGGGCCCGGACTTCTCCCCTCCCCCGACGCCGAGGGCCTCCTCGGCGTAGCGGGCCGCCATCACGCGGTCGTTGGGGGCGAGGCGGATCAGCAGGTTCGAGGTCTTCACCTCGGCCGCGCGGACGCCCATACCGGAGGTGAGCACGTCGAGGATCGCCAGCTGCGCCTCGACCAGCGCGGGCATCGCCGCGATCAGGGACTCCTCGTCGATCGAGGTGATCACACAGGTGGCGCCGGCATCGGCCATCTGGGCGATGACCGGGGCGAGGTCCTCGCCGGGCGCCTCCATGACGTGGCGCTCCAGGAGCACGACCTCCTGGCCGAACAGGCCCTCCCAGCGGGCGTTGACGTCGATCCTCGCCTCGTCGATCGAGACCGCGATCGCCTCCTCGAACCTCGCCATCCGGCCGTAGGAGGCGCCGATCTGCCCGATCACGAGCGGCTGCTCGGGCTCCTCGAGGTCACCCGCGGTGGGCTCGGTGGTGGTGGGTCGACGGCGCCTCCCGCGGCCGATCCCGCCGCCCTGGCTGCAGCCGCTCAGCGCCCCGGCCCCGAGCACACCGGCCCCCAGTCCGCGCACGAGCGTGCGTCGCGTGATGCTCATGTGCTCGGTGCCCCCTCCCCAGGACCGGCGCGCCCCCGCGCACCGGTCGATGGTGCCTGCCGGCCCTCAGTCCTTGCCCTGGCCGCCGAGCTGATCGACGACCGCGTCGGCGACCTCGCGCATGGTCAGTCGACGGTCCATCGAGGTCTTCTGGATCCAACGGAAGGCCTCCGGCTCGGACAGGCCCATGTTGGTCTGCAGCAGGCCCTTGGCGCGGTCCACGCGCTTGCGGGTCTCGAAGCGCTCGCCCAGGTCCGCGATCTCGGACTCGAGCTGCACGATCTGCTGGTGGCGGGAGATCGCGATCTCCACGGCCGGCAGGAGGTCCGCCGGGGTGAAGGGCTTGACGACGTAGGCCATCGCGCCGGCGTCGCGCGCCCGCTCGACCAGCTCGGACTGCGAGAAGGCGGTGAGCATCACGACGGGGGCGAGGTTCTCCTCGCCGATCTTCTCGGCGGCGGTGACGCCGTCGGTCTGCGGCATCTTCACGTCGAGGATCACGACGTCGGGGCGCAGCTCCCGGGTCTTCTCGATGGCGCTCTCGCCGTCGCCGACGGCGGCGATCACGTCGAAGCCCGCCTCGGTGAGCGTCTCGACGATGTCCATGCGGATGAGGCTCTCGTCCTCGGCGACGACCGCGGTGCGGCGCGGTGCATCACCCGCGGCGGCGGTGTCCTGGGCGTCGTCGGGAAGTTCGGTGAAGTCGTCAGTCATGTCGCCCTGTGTCTCGGTCGGGGCCGGCGCCCGGGTGCCCTGCACTCGTCGGCGGTGGCCGGTGGTCATCAGCGGTATCCTAGTCCAGCCCTCGGCACCGGAGGGCAGGCCGGGTTGGCGGAACGGTAGACGCGGCGCACTCAAAATGCGCTGTCCGCAAGGGCGTGCGGGTTCGAGTCCCGCA
>NZ_KV788906.1:0-59595 GCF_001807385.1 Brachybacterium sp. HMSC06H03
GGATTGCCACCACGCTAGGGGACACACCCGCAAACGTTGGCGGGGCCGAGAAGAGCTCCGCATCGCGATCATCACCTGGAACGAGAGGACGTATCACCGACGTCGCCGGCAGTCCCGACTGGGCCGATTGACCCCCATCGAGTACGAGACCATCATGAACACGGCCGTGAGCCTCGCGGCCTGAGACCTGAATTGTCACCTGATCGTGCATCAGCCCCAACCGTACCCGCGTATCAGTCCCCTCCTTGTGGGAAGCGCGCTCCGTCGTTGGGGCGCGCACGTCGGATCGACGTGGCGAGGACGCCACCGTCCGTGCGACAACGTTGTCTAGAAGTCTCGGGTTGTCTCGGAGTGCATGTTCGGACGTCGCGCGATAGGCACCCGCGCACTGCGACGTGCCTGGCGGCGGCGTTCTTGCGAGATCCGTCGCGCCACCCTCACCCCTCGCGGGACCCGGGGCACTTGCCGCCGCTCCCCGCCCTCTCACCCCGGCACCGCCCACATCGACTCCGGCCCCAGCCCTACTTCGACCGTGGTGCCCCGCGCCCACGGCAACTTCGTTGGCCGGAGCGGCCGGCGGATCACGAGGAGGCCGACGTGGTCATCGCCGAAGGTGAGGGCGCGGTTCATCGCCGCCTTCGCGAGCTACTTCTGGACCGCCAAACAGATCGTGCGGATGCAGGTCAGCGGCCAGGACGCGGTCCCCTGCGCGAGGGCGAAGCGGTGGCGGCCTCAGCGACCCAGCAGCCGGGCGAAGAAGCCCTTCTCCGGAGCCGCCTCGGCGTGGCCGGGGCAGCGGTCGGCGGGGCGGACGTCCTTCATGACCTGGTCGACGTGCTGGCCGCAGCCGGCCCAGGTGGTCTTGCCGCAGGTGTTGCAGGTGGTGGCTCGGCACATGGTGTGCTCCTTCGGTGAGAGGTGAGAGAGGAGGGGGCGATCGGGGTGCGGGGCACGGTCCGGCGCGCCCCGCGGAGGGGGAGGCCGCCCGGCACCGGAGCAGCGGGCTCCGGCGCGGGGCGGGTGATCTCGGCGGGTGGCCTCAGCGCGCCGCGACGCCGCCGGGCACCAGGGCGGTCTCGACGGTGGGGGAGTCGGCCGTGCGGTTCCACGGCATCTTGGCGAGCACCGCGGCCATGGCGCAGGTGTCGCTGAGCGCCGAGTAGGTGAGCCCTGCGCCGATCGCGCCCGCGACCAGGCCCAGGCGTCGGTGGACCAGCTGTCCGGCGAGGGTGCCGGCGAGCACCAGGGTGCCTGCCGTCATCCGCACCTGGCGGTCCATCGCCCAGCGGCCGCCGCTGCGGTTCACGCCGCCCACGGCGTCCTGGTAGGCGGCGATGCCGCCGTCGAGCACGTCGATGCCCTCCAGGCCGGACTGCTGCAGCGCCTCGCAGGCCTTCCCGGCGCGGGCGCCGGAGCGGCACACCAGCACCACGTGCTCGCCCATGCGGCCGGCGAGCGTGTCGGTGTGGGCGGTGAGCAGGTCCAGCGGCACGTTGTGGGAGCCGGGGATGTGGACGGTCTCGAACTCGCCGGGGGTGCGCACGTCGATCACCATCAGCTCGGGGTCCGTGCTGAGGCGGTGGGCGAGCTCGGCAGGGGTCACGGTGCGAGTGGTGGGGGTGGCGGTCATCGGGCGTCCGCTCCGGCGGTCCCCAGCTCGTGCTGTGCGGCGGCCCAGCGGGACCAGCCGGCGTAGCTGCCCTCCAGCTCCACCACGTCGTAGCCGGCGCGGCGCAGCGCGGCCGCGGCCACGGAGTTGCGCAGCCCGGACTGGCAGAAGGTGATCAGGCGCCCGGCGTCCTTCGCGGGCAGGTCGCCGGGATGGAAGAGCACCTTGCCGGCGGAGAGCTGGTCAGCGTCGTCCACCGTGCCGGCGGCGTGCTCGGTGCGCGTGCGCACGTCCAGCAGGTGCGCATCCGGCTCCTGCGCGCGCAGCGCGGCGAGGTCCGCCGGGGCCACGGTGGCGGGGGCGGACAGCTCCAGCCCGTCCAGGGAAGGGATGTAGCCGGTGAGCGCGTCCACGCCCACCCGCACGAAGTGGTCGCCGTAGGCGGCGGCGGTGGCCGCGTCGGGCGCGAGCACCACCAGCTGGGCGTCGTCGGCCTCGGGGTCGAAGGCCCAGCCGATGTGGGTGGCGGCCTTGCCGAGGGAGGGGATCGACAGCGCGCCGGGCACCGTGCCCGCATGCACCTCCGCCACGGGACGGGTGTCCACCAGGGCGAGGGAGCCGTCGGCGAGGCCGCCGGAGAGCTCCCCGGTCGTCACCTCGCGCGGGTCGGGGCGCTCGCCCAGCAGGGCGGGGCCGTCGGTGTTCTGCCGCTTCATGCGGGCGAAGTAGGCGTGGGCGTCGGGCTGGCCGTCCAGCAGCTCGTCGATGAAGCCCTGCTCGTCGTCGTTCTCCAGGAACGGGCCCCACCAGGCGAACCTCCGCTCGTAGCCCACCGTGGTGGAGGGCAGCGCGCCCAGCGCCTTCCCGCAGGCGGAGCCGGCGCCGTGGCCGGGGAACACCTGCACGTGATCGGGGAGGGTGAGGAAGGCGCTTTTCAGGGAGGCGAACAGCTGCTTCGCGCCGGCGAAGCGGGTGTCCTCCATGCCCACGGCCTCGTCCAGCAGGTCCGGGCGGCCCAGGTCCCCGGAGAACACGAAGTCGCCGGTGAGGAAGTAGCCGGGCTCGTCGGCGAAGGCGCCGTCGGTGACCAGGTAGCTGAGGTGCTCGGGGGTGTGGCCCGGGGTGTGGCGGGCGGGGACGGTGATGTTGCCCAGCTGGATCGACTCGCCGTCATGCAGGCGCTCGGCCTCGAAGCCGTACTGCCAGTCCTCGCCGCCCTCGCCGGAGACGTACGCCGTGGCGTCGGTGGCGGCGGCGAGCTCGCGGGTGCCGGAGAGGAAGTCGGCGTGGATGTGGGTCTCGGCCACGGCCGTGATCGTCATGCCGTGGTGGGCGGCGAGATCGAGGTAGACCTGGATGTCGCGCCGCGGATCGACCACCAGCGCTTCCTTCTGCGCCTGACAGCCGATGAAGTAGCCGGCCTGGGACAGGTCCTCGTCATAGATCCGTTCGAGAAGCATCGTTCCTCCAGTGGGTGTGCGGGATGGACAGCGGATGGGATACCCCCGAGGGTATCAGGTACCCCGGGGGGTATGCGAGGCGGGTCGGGCGGTGCGCAACGGACAGGACGACACCAGCATCCAGCATCCGGCGCCGAGCAGGGCGAGAAGCGCCACGACTCCGACGACGACGGCGCCGGCGGCGCCCGGGAGCTCCTGCACGAGGACGAGCGCCCCCATGGCGAGGACGAGCACCCCGAAGCCCGTGCGCAGCGCCCGCTCGGGGAGATGGCCTGCCGCTCGCGCGCCGAGCAGGGAGCCGAGCACGGCCGCCAGCGTCACCCCGCCCACCAGGGCCCAGTCCAGCGAGACGGAGGTGAGATAGCCGGCGAGGCCTGCGAACGACTTCATCGCGATGACCACCAGTGACGTGCCCACGGCGACCGGCATCGGCAGTCCGGCCAGCAGCGCCAGCGCGGGCACCACCAGGAAGCCGCCGCCCGCGCCGACGAGTCCGGTGACCAGGCCCACCGCGAGCCCCTCGAGCACGATCCTGCTCGCGGACGGCTCCCGGGTCGGTCCCTCCTCCGCGGGCGCGCCCCGTCGGCCCCGGAGCATCGCGACCGACGTCGCGATCATCATCAGTGCGAACGCGACCATCAGCACCGTGCTCGGGATGTGTCCGCCGAGGATCCCGCCCAGGAAGGCCCCGGCCATCCCGGCGGCCCCGAAGCTCACCCCGGTGCGCCACCGCACCCGGCCGGCGCGGGCGTGGCTGACGGCGCCGACGGCCGAGGTCACGCCGACCACGACGAGCGAGGCGGCGATCGCCTCCTTGGTCGGAAGTCCCGCCACGTAGGCGAGGATCGGCACCGTCAGGATCGAGCCCCCGCCGCCGAGCAGTCCCAGGGAGACTCCGATGAGCACGGCCAGCAGCAGGGTGAGCGCGAGGGTGGGTGTCACGAGGGGCCTTTCGAGAGGTGGGTCGGAGGCTCGCGGCGCGACCGCCTCCGTCGCCGAGCCTGCCACATACCCTGGGGGGTATGCAAGACACCCCTGGGGGTATAGTCTGAGGCGTGCGGACCGACCCGAGGAGAGCGCCATGGACCTGAACCCCGATGACATGACCCCTGTGGTCAACCGCCTCAAGCGCGCCCAGGGGCAGCTCGCGGCCGTCACCCGGATGATCGAGGAGGGCAAGGACTGCAAGGCCGTCGTCACGCAGCTCTCCGCCGTCTCCAAGGCGCTGGACCGCGCCGGCTTCGCGATCATCGCCAGCGGCATGGAGCAGTGCATGACCAGCCCGGAGAATGACCTGGACCGCAAGGAGCTCGAGAAGCTGTTCCTCACGCTCGCATGAGAGGCGGGGCGCAGCGCGCCGTCGCCCGGTGCCCCGCAACGCCCCATCGGCAGCCGCTCCGGGATCGTCTCGCCGTCCCCCCGCTGTGCCGGATGCCGCCATGGCCCCGGAGCGCCGCGTCGGGGAATGGCGGCCGACGGGCACTCCCTGGGGGCTGCCTCGCTCACCGCCCCCGCGCGGCGAGCCGTGCCATGAGCCCCGAGGCGGCGAGGCGGGCGGCGGTCCAGATCGCGGTGCAGCGCCGACTCGGGACGGAGACGGCCTTCCCGCGTCCGGCATGGCGCAGCGACTCCTCCACCACCCGCGGCGCCTCGAGCCACAGCCAGTCCGGGCCCCCTCCTCGCCGCGCGGCAGGCCCAGCCGGGCGTGGAAGTCGGTGTGCGTGTGGCCGGGGCAGACCGCCGTGACGGTCACGCCGCGACCCTGTAGGCGCCGCTGGCCCAGCGGGAGAACTGCACCTGCCAGTTCTTCACCGCGCCGTAGGTGGAGTGCGGCATCACCGCGGAGGCGGAGGCGATGTTCAGGATCGTGCCGGAGCGGCGCTCGAGCATGCTGGGCAGTGCCGCATGCATCAGCCGCATCGGCACCTCGACGTGCAGGCGCAGATGCCGGGCCTCGTCCTCGATGTCGTTGCGCTCGAACGCGAGCGGCAGGCCGAAGCCGGCGCTGTTGACCAGCACGTCCACCGGCCGGGCCGGAGCCGGATGCCGGGATCAGCCCTCCCTCACTCCTCCTCGTCCTCATCGCTCTCCACGTTCCACCAGGCGCCGCAATCCTCGCACGTCCGGTCGCTGAAGACCAGGACGCACCCCTGCCAGTGGACCCACGGCGGATCCTCCTCGGCGAGGCGCGGGTCCGGACCGCCGAGCGGATGGTGCGTCACCTGGCCCGACCCGCACACGGGGCAGGTGCCGCGCGGCTCGTCGTACGGCTCCGGCGGCTCGTCGCCGAGGATCATGATCATGGGGTGAGAGTAGGGCTGGGGTCCGACAGATCCACGCCCCCGCCGGACCGGCGCACCTCCCGCTAAAACACCGGGAACATGGCACGCCACACCGCGGCCCGCCCGATTCCGGACGAGGGTTGCATATCCGCCAACCAAGGGGCGTAGATTGCAACGAGCGACCGACTCCCGGCGCCCCGCAGCGCGGCAGCCCGCCGGGGCCGGCACCCCTCCCATCCCCTCGTGATCGGCAAGGCCCCCATGACGACCGGCTCCACGGACGCCGCCGCGGCGGAGACGTTCCCCGTCCCCACCGGCGCGCCGCCCGCCCCCGCGGAGGTGCGCGAGCCCGCGGAGAGGCCCCTCGGCCGCGCAGCCCTGCTGCTGCTCGGCGTCGGACTGATCCTGATCGGGTTGAACCTGCGCATCGGCGTCGCCGCGATCGGACCGGTGGTCGGCGAGATCCGTGCCTCGCTCGGCCTGTCGGCGACCGTCGTGAGCCTGCTGACCACGATCCCCGTGTTCGTGTTCGGAGCGTTCGCGTTCCTCACCCCGGGCCTGACGAGGCGGCTCGGCATGCACCGACTGCTCGGAATCGTGCTGCTGGTCCTCGCGGCGGGGAACCTGCTGCGGCACGAGCCGAGCATGACCGCCCTGTTCGCCGGCACCGTGCTCGTCGGCATCGCGATCGCGGTGGGCAACGTCGTGATGCCCGCGGCGATCAAGCAGGACTTCGCCCACCGCGCCGGGCTGATGATGGGCCTGTACACGATGTCGCTGTTCGTCGGCGCGGCCTTCGCCTCCGGGCTGACCGCGCCGCTGCTGCCGGTCCTCGGCGGCAGCTGGCGCTCCGCGCTGGCGATCTGGGCGGTCCCGGCCGGGCTGGCCCTTCTCGTGTGGCTGCCGCAGCTGCTCCGCTCGCCCGGACGCCTGCGCTCCGGCAGTGCGGTCGCCGACGCCCCGGTCGACCACGGCCGCTCGCCGCTGCGAGCGATCCTCACCGACCCCACCGCCATCGCCGTCACCGGGTTCATGGGGCTGCAGAGCGTCAGCTACTACACGACGGTGACCTGGGTGCCGACGATCCTGCAGGACGCCGGGATGGACGTGACCGCCGCCGGCGGCATGATCGCCTTCTCCGCGTTCCCGGCAGCGCTCGCCGCCCTGCTCGCGCCGGCCCTCGCCGCACGGCTGCGGCCGACGTGGCTGCCGCCCGTCGTGGCCGTGCTGCTCCTCGGCGCCGCCTATCTCGGGCTGATCATCGCCCCCGCCGGCGGCGCCGTGGCGTGGATGACGGTGCTGGGCCTCGGGCTCGGCGCCTCGATCAGCCTCTCGCTGACGTACATCGTGTGGCGCTCGCCGACCACGCACCTCACAGGCCAGCTCTCGACGATGTCGCAGGGCTTCGGCTACCTGATCGCCGGACTCGGCCCGCTCGGCATCGGTGCGCTGCACGGCGCGACCGACAGCTGGACACTGCCGCTGATCGTGCTGTGCGTGGTGCTGGTCGGGCAGCTCGTCGCCGGGGTCGTCGCGAGCCGACCCGTGCACATCAGTCCTGCTTGAACTCCAGCACCCGTTCCTGACCCTCGCCGTTGGTCGCCCAGGAGGGATCGCCGGGCATGACCGCGAGCGGATCCCGTTCCCGGGGGCTGCGGCTCACGTCCGGTGCGGCCAGGCTGCGGCGCAGGGCCTCGTCGATCGTCACCCGCGCCGCATGGCCGTCCGGCAGCAGCTCGGAAAGCCACCGCTCGTCCCGCGCGACCATGTCCTCGCGCAGGCTCTCCATCAGCGCGGTGACCGTCGGGGCGGGGATGTCGGAGAGCCACGATCCCACCGCCGTGACCAGGGCCTGGGGCATCACCGGGACCGAGAACCCCGGCCGTTCCTGGTCCGTGAGCTCGAGGACCTTCTGGACGAGCTGCGGATAGGCGATGACCTCACCCCCGCCGATGTCGTACACGCCGTGGGCGCTCTCGGTGGTCACGGCCGCCCGGATCGCGGCGACGGCGTCGACCACGGCGATCGGCTCGACCAGATGGTCCATCCAGTCCGGGAACACGGTGATCGGGAGGCGGTGGGCCAGCTGGGTCATCAGCTCGAAGCTGGTCGAGGCCGCGCCGAGCACCACTGCGGCCCGCAGGCCCACGAAGCGGCATCGCGCCGCGGAGAGCTCCTCCTCGACCTCGAGGCGGGAGGCCAGGTGCTCGGAGAGCTCCTCGCGGGGGATGTCCGGGATGATGCCCGAGAGGTAGACCAGGGCCTTCACCTCGGACGCGTCGACGGCGGCGCGCACGCGCCGGGCCGCGGCGCGATCCACCTCCCGGAAGTCCTCTCCTCCCATGCCGTGGACCAGGTAGACCACCGCCTCCAGCGACGGGTCCGCGGCGATCGCGGCACGCACGGAGTCGTCCTCGGTCGCATCCAGCTCGACCCTGTCGACGGCGTCGCTCCACCAGAAGGCGTCGAGCTTGTGGAGATCCCGGGCCCCGGCGACCACCTGGTGCCCGTCCTCCAGCAGTGCGGGGATCAGCCGGCTCCCCACATACCCCCCGGCTCCGATGACGAGAACGCGCATGAGCTACCTCCGTGTCCGTGCTCCCGTGCCGCGAGCCGTGCGTCAGGTCTATACGAGCCGGCGCCCTCGAGCAAGACCCGACTCGCCCCGGCGCGGGGAGCGGCCTCGTACGCTAGGCGCATGAGCCCCGATCGTCCCGCCTCCCGTCCCGGCGCGTGGTGGGTGGCCGGCCTCGCCGTCGTGGTGGCTGCGCCGCTCCTGGCCGCGTCGCTGCGCGCCGAGGGCGGGGGGCCGGGGAGCGTCGCCGGCTGGGCACTGGGAATCGCCCTGACCTGGACCGTCGGCGGACTGCTGATCATGCGCATGGCACCTTCGGATCTCGCCGGCCGGGCCCTGGGGCGCGCACCGAAGGTCGCGGTGGCCGCCGCGGGCGTGGGCCTGGCCGCGGCCTCGCTGGCGGGCGGTCTGGTCCTGGCCGGTATTCCGGCCACCGCCCCGTCGGTGGCAGGTCCCGTCGCCGCAGCGGCCGACGGGCGCTGGGGTGTGCTCGCGGTCGCGCTGGTGGCGGGCGCCGCTGAAGAGGTGTTCTTCCGCGGCGCGCTGCCTCGGCTGCTCACCGGCCTGGCCCGCTGGGTGGTCCCCACCGCGGTGTACGCCCTCGTCACGCTGTGCACCGGCAGCCCTGCTCTCGCGGTGATGGCCCTCCTGCTGGGACCGGTGGCGATGTGGGCCCGCGAGACCTCCGGCTCACTCGCCGGGGCGCTCTTCGTCCACGCCCTCTGGACGCTCACCATGGTGGGGCTGTTCCCCGCCGTCGTCGTCCGTGTCGGCATCGCGGGCTGAGGCGTCCAGCCGCTCGAGTCGAGCGAGTCGATCCGCGGCCTGCCGGCGGCGCTCGTCCTCGGGGCGCTCCCACCATGCGGGGCCGCGCTCTCCGAGGCCTTCCTTCGCGAGCTGGACGCGGTCTCGAGCTGAGCGGACGCTCGCCGGGTCGTCGTCGCGGCCGGCTCGCCCGACCTCGGAGCGGGCTCTGCCTAGATGGCTCTTCAGCGCCCGGACCACGTCGGCCTCCAGCGCCGGGTCCGTGCGTCGCCATCTCCGTCCCCGGATGACCAGGTAGCGGTCGTCGTCGTCCGTATCGTCCACGTCAGGCCTCGCCTCGTCGCTGCGGTTCATCCCACCCACTCCAGGAACTCCTCCGCCGTGATCACCGGCTTCTCCCACTTCGCCGCGTTCTTCGCCTTGGTCGACTGTGACCCGGCCTCGGCCACGACCAGTACATCGGTGCGGGTCTTGGTGAGGGTCGGGACGGCGACGAGCCCGCGCGCCTCGGCCATGGCGTGCAGCTCCTCCTTCTCGAGCCAGCCGTGCCGGGGCGAGTGGACGGTGCCGGAGAAGCACACCCGCGCGCCCGGCACGAGCACGTCGGCCGCGCTGATCGGGCCGGTCGCCTCGAAGCCCTCGGGCAGCACCCGCACCCCGAAGTGCTCCTCGACCCCGCGCAGGCGCTCGAGGACCTCCTGATCGGGGGAGAGGACCCGCTGCCAGGTCCCCTCGAGCAGGTGGGCGAGCACCTCGGCGGCGTCGTCCTGCGCGCCGAGGTTCCCGCCGACGACGAAGCCCGTCGGGGCGCTGGTCCCCGTCGGCCCCGTCGTGCGGGCGAGAAGATACCCGTGGCCGGTCACAACCTGCCGGAACGCCACCCCGGTCCCGGGCAGCTCCTCTCCCGCGGCCCGCACGCGCCGCACCGCGTCGCGCACCGCCCGGGCACGTTCGAGCGCCGTCGGTGCCTTCATCCGCGCCAGCTCGTCGGCGCTGAGGATCCCACCGGGGACCTCGAGCCCGAGCGGCACCGGCTCGACGATCCCGTTGCGCTTGAGCTCGAAGTCGACGTGGGCGAGCTGACGGTCGATGTCCACGCCGACGGGCACCCGCCCGGCCAGCAGCGCCGACAGCGCCGGCCACGCCTCCGTCAGCAGCGGTGCGAGCTGCACGTCCCGCGTGGTGATCCCGAACTCGTCCCGTGCGGAGAACAGGTCGGAGGTGGGGTTCACGACGGTGGAGACCTCGTCGCCGTCGTCGGTGACCACCGCGATCTCCACGGGCCGCGGCCGCCAGCGGTCCCCGGTCGTGCCCACGGTCAGCACCGACAGGTACGCCTCGCCGAGCGTCTCGGTCCCGGCGGACCCGCTCGCGAGATACCGCCGCACGCGCTGATCGGTCTTCAGGTCCCGCGGGAGCACCTCGCGCCTCAGCACCAGCCCCTCGAGGCTCGTGCACCGCGACAGCGCCACGTACAGCTGGCCGTTGGCGAAGGTGCCGCCGGTGAGGTCCACGACCACCCGGTCCAGCGTCTGCCCCTGCGACTTGTGGATCGTGATCGCCCAGGCCAGCTTCATCGGCAGCTGCGTGAACGTGCCGATCACCTGATGCACGAGCGAGCCGCCCTCGACGCTCGGGCGCGTGATCTCCCAGGTGTGCTCGCGCACCTGCTCGGTGCGGCCGTCGCGCAGCAGCACGGTGACGACCGGCCCATCGGAGTCGGCGCCGATCGCGGTGATCCGGCCGAGCGTCCCGTTGACCCAGCGATCCAGAGGGTCGTTGTTCAGCAGCATCACCTGCGCGCCCACCGCGATCCGCAGCGTGTCCTCGGTGGGCTTCTCGAATCCGTCGGTGTCCCCGCTGATCTGCGCGGTGAAGGACTGCACCGGGCCGGGCAGGCGCTCGAGCATCTGCCGGTTCCGGGCGCCGACGATCCGGTTGGTCGTGGCGAGCGTCAGCCAGAACTCGTCCAGCCCGGGCTCGAAGTCGGGATCCGTCCGACGGTTCAGCTCGGCCCGCGCCTCCTCGAGCAGCGCCCCCTCCCGCACCGCGTTCAGCAGGTCCACGAGCTGGTCATCGCCCTGCTGGCGGAACACGGTCGACAGCTCCACCACCGGGAAGGTCGTCTCGTCGAAGGAGCGGGCGGAGAAGAAGAACGGTGTGCCGTAGCGCTCCTCGATCCACGCCGCCTCGCTGTCGGTCACCACCGGCGGCAGCTGGTACAGGTCGCCGACGAGCACCAGCTGCACCCCGCCGAAGGGGGTGCCGGGCCGCGGACCGTACTGCTCGAGCGCGGCGGCGAGCGCATCGAAGAGGTCCGCCCGCACCATCGACGCCTCGTCGATGATCAGCGTGTCCAGCTCCTTCAGCGCCTTCCCGAAGCGGCCCGGGTAGTAGGAGCCGCCGCGCACGTGCTCCTCGGTGACGCCGAGCGGGAAGGAGAACAGGCGGTGGATGGTGTACCCGTCCACGTTCAGCGCCGCGATCCCAGTGGGTGCGACGGTGATCGTGGAACGGTCGGTCTGCTCGAGATAGTGCCTGATCAGCGTCGACTTTCCGGTGCCCGCCTTGCCGGTGAGGAACAGGTGGTGGCCGGCGTGGAGGTGCTCGAGCGCGGCGGCGAACTCGTCGGTGATGACCAGCGGGGCTGAGGACGTCTCGGCGGATGCGGAGGCTGCCGCCCGGGCCGCCGGCGCGGGGGCCTCGGACCGGAACGTCGAAGCGGCGGGCGCCGCCGACGCGACTGTGGGCTCCGCGCCGGACGCCTCTGCGCGGGACGGTTCCGCCCCCGCATCGCCTGCGCGAGCTGGCCGTCGGCCAGTCGTGCGTGATTCTGAACCACTTTCCCGCGGATTCTGGCTCAGAATCTGACCCGATCCTGGTGCGGCCGCCGGTGCCGTCTCGGGCCGCGCCGTGGTGTCAGGTGCAGTGGTCTGCAGCCCCATCGCCTGCCGGTACTGGGCCACGAGCTCGGCCTTCAACCGCCCACGGTCGCCGACGGGGATGCCCTGCTCCCGCGCCCATGCACGTATCGCGGTGGGGGAGAGGTCCACCTCCGGGGCCGGCTCGTCGGCGAGCTGTGCAGGAGCCGACACATCAGCCGAGGCTGCGGTCACCGCCCGAGGCGGCATCGCCGCGGACGACGACGTCGGCCGCAGTGCACTGCCCGTCGGGCGAGAAGCGGGCGCGGGAGGCGGTGGAGACGGAGCCGCAGACGGTCGAGCCGCCGCCCCACCCCGCAGCGCCCGCGAGGCGGTCAGCGGAGCGTCGTACCCCGTCTGCCGGTCCATCGCGAGATACCGCTCGAGCAGCCCGGCCGCCGCATAGGCGTCGCCGAGTGCGGAGTGCGCCTGCTGATGCGTCACCCCGAGCGCCGCGCAGCACTCGGCGAGCGTTCGGCGTCGCAGGTGAGGGAGATAGACGGTGCTGCCCTGCAGCGTGCAGTAGGTGGACACCTGCGGCATCGGCAGCGACGCCCGCGCGAACTCCGCCCGGAGGAAGGCGAGGTCGAACTCGGCGTTGTGCGCGACGAGGACCAGGCCCTGCAGTGCGGTGCCGATCTGCACGGCGAGGTCCGCGAAGCGCGGGGCGCCGGCGACGTCCGCGTCGGTGATGCCGTGGATGTGCGTGGCGCGCACGGGGCCGCCCGGGTGGAAGCGCGTCACCCACTGGTCGAAGGGGCGGCCCTGCTCGTCGGCGCGCAGGATCGCGAGCTCCAGGACGCGCTCGCGCTCGGGGTCGAGGCCCGTCGTCTCCACGTCGATCACCGCGAAACGAGGAGCCCCCGACGGGGCGGGAGGCGGCGTCGCAGACGGCGCCGAGGCGCGGCCGCGGAAGCGATCGAGCAGTCCCACGAGGGTCCTCTCCGGGCAGGGATGATGATCGCTCGATCATCTCAGGGAGCGGGGACAGAGGAGGCGCCGTTCGCAACGGGAGCAACCGAGCCTCGTCCGTCCGCATGTGGTCCTCGGAGAACGCCGGCACCCTCGACCTCAACGCCGAGATCGAGCTGTGGACCCGCGCAGGCCGGATCAAGATCGCCGTCGGCAAGCACATCGACGTGCGACGGCTCGACCTGCTGATCGCGAACGCGGTGCTGCGCTCATCCTGAGCCGGGGGATCGGGCCTGGGGCGGGACGGGCCCGTCTACAGTGACCGTGTATGCGACGAGTGGAGCAGCGATGGCGGCGAAGAAGTTCGCACAGGTGGACACGAGGAGCAGCAGTCTGAAGAAGGCGCTCGCCTTCCTCAGCGCGGCCACACCGATCGTGATCCGGGTCGTGCAGACCATGAGGGACAACCCGGAGATCTCGCATTTCGTGAAGGAGCAGCTCGCGAAGCTCCGGCGCAACGACAAGGCCACGCCGGAGGCGATGCTCGCGACGCTGGAGGCCCTGCGCGAACAGGTCACGCTGCTGACCGAGTCGGCCGATGACGGGCAGGAGGCCGCGCAGGCTGCCGCGTGGTCCGCCAAGCTCGACTCCGCCACCCGTGCCGCGAAGCTCCTGGCCGCCCCGGGCTCCACCGCGTCACAGCGCAGGACGCTCAAGAAGCAGATCGACTCGCTGCGTCAGGACATCTTCGCCGCGTATGTCGCCGAGCTCGGCGAGGACGCCTCCGCCGGCAGGAAGTGACCGCCGGCGGATTGTCGCGGTGTCGTCCGCTCACTCGTCCACCCCTAGCATGGCCGGCGATGACCTCCGACTCCGCCCGCCTCACCCAGCTCCTCACCTCGATCGACGGCCGCGGCTACGGCTCCTACAAGCAGCTGCACGGCAGCTACGACCTGGGATCGTGCCGGCTCGTGATCGACCACGTGCAGGCCGACCCCTTCGCACCGCCCTCGCTCATGCGCCTGGTCGTGGACCGGGCCGCGGCGGGCTTCCCGGAGGACCTCCTCGCCGACCGGCACGGACGCGTCGCGACCACCGACTTCCTGGCGCGGGCGCTCGCCGAGGCCGCCTCGCACACCGGGGAGCGGGTCGACGTCGGCACCCCGGGCCAGGAGGTGCTCGAGCGCACCACCATCGCCGTCGCCGACGGTTCGATCGAGGCGCGACTCGCCGCCGAGCTGCCCGCCTCCGGCCGCCGCATCCAGGGCCGACGCGCCGCGCGCCTGCTCACCGAGGACCTGCCCCGGATCGCCGAGGCCGTCCTGTTCCACGCCCGCCACGACGCCGAGGCGCTGCGCGCCCATGTCGCCCTCCACCGCGACCAGGAGGCGCTGCGCGACCGGCTCGCCGGCCGCGGTCTCGTCGCCCTCGTCGGCGAGGGCGCGATCCTGCCCCGCCGCTCCGGAGACTCCGACCTGCCGCTCACCGAGGGCGCGGTCCCCTTCGAGAGCCCGGTCTCGCTGCGCGTCGAGATCGATCTGCCCAGCGGCCGACGGGTGAGCGGCATGGGCATCCCCGAGGGGGTGACCGTCATCGTCGGCGGCGGCTTCCACGGCAAGTCCACGCTGCTGCGCGCCCTCGAGCGCGGCATCCACCCGCACGTGGCGGGCGACGGCCGCGAGTGGGTGATCACCCGGGCCGATGCCGCGGCGATCCGCGCCGAGGACAGCCGCGCCGTGACCGGCGTCGACATCTCCCCGTTCATCAGCGGGCTGCCCTCGGGGGCCGACACCCGCGCCTTCACCACCGCGAACGCCTCGGGCTCCACCTCACAGGCCGCGTCCCTCGTCGAGGCGGCCGACGCCGGCGCGTCGGCGCTGCTGATCGACGAGGACACCTCCGCCACGAACTTCATGCTCCGCGACGCGAGGATGCGCGCGCTGATCCCCGCCGACCGCGAACCGATCACCCCGTTCGTGGACCGTGTCCGGCCCCTGCACGCCGAGCGCGGCGTCTCCACCGTGCTGGTCGCCGGCGGCTCCGGGGCGTTCTTCGACGTCGCCGACCACGTGATCGCGATGGACTCCTACGTCCCCCGCGACGTCACCGCCGAGGCCCGCGCCCTCGCCGAGGAGGCGCAGCCCCCGGCAGCGCCCGTGTTCACCGCGCCGCGGCCGAGGATCCCGGACCCGGCCTCCCTCCGGCCGGCGGACGCTCGCAAGCCCGCCTCCGCCCGCGGCCGCGACACGATCCGGCTCGGCCGCGAGCACCTGGACCTCTCCGCCGTCTCCCAGCTGCTCGATCCCGCGCAGACCCACGCCGTCGCCCACGCCCTGGACCGCCTCGCGGACGTGCTCGCCGAGGACGGTCCGGTCCCGCTCGAGGACGCGGTCCAGGTGCTCGTCGACCGGATCGAGAACGGCGGCCTCGAGACCCTCTCGCCCCACCGCGGCCATCCCGGCCATCTCGCTCGGCCGCGCGCGCTCGAGATCCACGCCGCAGTGAACCGGTGGCGGGGCCTGCGGCTCTCCTGACCGCTACGGCGCCACGTTGAGGGTGCGGCGGAACATGTTCCCCGGGTCGTAGACCTGCTTGATGCGCTGCAGGCGCCGGTAGGTCTCCGCCCCGTACGCCTCGCGGGTCACCTCGGGCACGGGCCGGGTCCGCTCGATGGAGCGGAAGTTGACGTACTCGCCGCGCTCCCGCAGCTGGGCGAGCTCGGCCGCGGCCCGCTCGGCGAAGGCGCGGAAGCGGGCGTCCTCCCCGGGGTCCTGCCAGGCGAGATGGATCGAGACCATGAGCCGTCCGCCGCGGTGAGGGAAGGCGGTCGCGCCCTCCGGCACGCGGGCGAACGCCCCGCCCAGCAGGTGCAGGTCCAGGCTCGCGCCCGACCCGGGCAGCGCCTCGGCGACGGCGGCGAGAGCGTCGAGCACCTCCTCGTCCAGGCGGCGGAAGCTCGCGTTGCGCCACAGCCCGCGCACCCCGGTCGGCACCGCCTCGCTGCGCGCCCCCTGCCAGGCCTCCCAGCTGACCGGCCCGCTGAGCTCGCGGTCCGGAGGCAGCGCGCGGCGCAGCGCGCCGATCAGCGTCTCGCCGCGGGCATGGTCCTGGTCGATCCAGACGCTGTGGATCGCGAGCCACGGGGCGTCCTCGGGCCCGTCCTCGGGCGGCGGCGAGGCGATCGAGACCACCGCGGCGAGCTCGTCGGGCAGGTCGCGGCTCCAGCGCTCGAAGGCGCCGAGCGCGCGCCGCCACTGCGCCCGTCGGTAGTACAGGCTCGCTCCGAGCACCGTCTCCGGCATCGGCACGGCCCGGTAGGTGAACGCGGTGACCACGCCGAAGTTCCCGCCCCCGCCGCGCAGGGCCCAGAACAGGTCCCGGTGCTCGTCCTCGCTCGCGCGCACGAGCCGGCCGTCGGCGAGGAGCACGTCGGCGGCCTCGAGCCGGTCCAGGCTGAGCCCGGCCTTCCGCGACAGCCAGCCCACCCCGCCGCCGAGGGTCATCCCGGCGATGCCGGGGGAGGGGACGGTGCCCAGCGGCACGGCGAGCCGGTGCGGCGCGGTCGCGGCGTCGACGTCCCCGACCCGCGCCCCGGGCGCGGCCGTGACCAGGTGGGCCGCGGGGTCGACGGTGACCTCGCGCAGCGCGCCGAGATCCAGCACGATCCCGTCGTCGACGGTGCCGAGCCCCGCGACGGAGTGCCCGCCGCCGCGCACCGCGAGCGGCAGGCCCGTCTCCCGCACGGCGTCCAGCACGGGCAGCACGTCGTCCACCGTCGCGGCGCGCACCACCAGGTAGGGGAAGCGGTCCTCGCGCCCGTTCCACACCGCCCGCGCCGCGTCGTAGTCCGGATGGCCGGGCGCCACGACCTCGCCCGCGACCCGGTCGCGCAGCCGGTCCAGGGCCGCGCGTGCCTCCGGGATCGGATCCTCGCCCGTCGTCCATGTCATGGCCTGGCGACCTCCTGGAATGGTGGGCGAACAGGCCGCCCATGACCAAGCAAGGGTGCCGGGACGCACCGCCCGGGCGCCCTCCGCGGACTGTGCCTGACCAGCGGGCGGGCGGCCCGTCGGCAGGCGGGTGGAGCTGATCTCGACGGTACTGCGCGGCGAGGGGGAGGGCAACGGGCCTCCCGCTCGTCGTGCCCGGACACGTCGACGCCTACGACCATGCCGACGCGGCCGATGCTCCTCCCGTCCGCGCGAGGTGGCAGGCTGGGCACACCCGCCCCACCCCGGACGAAGGAGCATCATGTCCGTCCCCCATCTGCTCGACCACATCGTCATCGCCGGCCCCGACCTCGCCGAGACCGTCGAGTGGTTCCGCGAGCTCACCGGCGTCACGCCCGCTCCCGGCGGCAGCCACCCCACCGGCACCGCGAACGCCCTGGTCGCCCTCACCGTCGACGGGGAGCGGCGCCCGCACTACCTCGAGCTGATCGGCCCCGACCCGGAGCGGGCGGGGGAGGAGCTGCCGAAGACCTTCAGCATCAACCGGCTGAAGCGCCCCACCCTGATCACCTACGCCGTGCACCCCGAGGGCATCGACCAGGTCGCCGAGCGCTCCCGCGCCGCCGGCGTCGATCCCGGTCCCATCGAGGACCTCTCCCGCACCACGGCGGGCGGCGAGCTCCTGCAGTGGCGGCTCACGCAGGCGCGCGCCCCGCGCAACTACGGCGTGCCCTTCCTCATCGACTGGGGCACCGCCGAGCAGCCCGGCCTCACCGACCTGCCCACGATCGAGCTGGTCTCCTTCGAGCGCATCGAGGTGAGCCCCGAGCCGCTGCAGAAGGCCCTGGCCGCGCTCGACCTCGGCGACGGCGTCGCCCCGGTCCACGAGGGGCCCGGCTCCCGCTTCGTGCTGCAGCTGCGCACCGAGGACGGGCGCGAGATCGAGATCTGAGACGGTCGACGGCCGCCCCGGCATCGTCCCGCCCCGGGTGCGTGCCGCCCGTGGTCAGGTGATGGCGTATGGCGTACCGCTATGCCTATATAGGCGTACTGGTACGCCACACGCCAGTACTCGACCATGGCTCGAGGACCAGGGTGCGAGGAACGGGGCTCGAGGGGCCGGGGTGCGAGGAAGGGGGCTCGAGGCCAAGAGCGCGAGGAACCAGGCGCGAGTCCCAGGGTGCGAGGCGCCGGGCCCGCAGCCGCTGACAAGAGCCGAGGCGCGCGCGGCACCGTCATCACAGGCACGCGGCTCGGAAGCATCGGGACGGGCCTGCACGGCACTGCCCCCCGAGCAGGGCGCGCCGTCAGTCCTGCCGTGCCGGATCTCGGCCCTCCTGCGGCACCCGCCGGCGGGCGCCGCATCGACCGCTCGGCCCGGAATCTTGCTGTGCCCGGGCCCGCTGATTAGCGTGCCGAGCAGTGATCGCGGCCCGCGGCCCTCGCGGATCGCGCAGGTCATCGACAAGGAGGACCACCCATGAACGAGACCGTCACCGTGCCCGATCCGGCAGGATCCACGCGCACCGGACGCCAGAACGCCGAGCAGGGCTTCCTCGCCCCCGCCGCACTCACCAAGAACCTCCAGGCGGTCCTCGTGGACCTCACGGCCCTGCACCTGGTGGGCAAGCAGGCGCACTGGAACATCGTGGGTCCGAACTTCCGCGACCTGCATCTGAACCTCGACGAGGTGGTCGCCATCGCCCGGGCGAGCGCCGACGACGTCGCCGAGCGCATGCGCGCCCTCCACGCCGCGCCTGATGCCCGCCCGGCGGTGGTCGCCGAGCAGACCACGCTGCCCGAGTTCCCCCAGGGCGAGGTGCTCACGCATGATGCCATCGACCTCGTGACCGCCTCCATCGAGGGGACCGTGGGCACGATGCGCTCGGTCCACGACGAGGTGGACGAGGCGGATCCCACCTCCGCGGATATCCTGCACGGGATCATCGAGAAGCTCGAGCAGCAGGCCTGGTTCCTCAGCGCGGAGACCCGCACCCCGAAGGAGCGCTGAGCGCAGCTCCCGGGGGGTGGGGCCCGTGGCCGCGGGCGGCCGCAGACACTGATGTGACTTCACTGTTGAGAATGACTATCATGTCCATCCGTGGTCACTGACGTCGTCCCTCCGCAGCGCCTGCGCGCCGCGCCGCACCGTGCAGTCCCGCGCGGCCGTGCGCTGCTGACCCTGTGTCTCGCCGGACTCGTCCCGGCTGCTGTCCTCGCGGCCACCTCGCTGGGCCCCTCGGCCACGGGTCCGGTCGATACGCTCGTGATCCTGCTGGAGCCGACCCGCCCGATGCTCGAGGCCGTGGGCATCTCGCCGCCTGTGCCGTCTGCCGCCACCGCCAGTCTGGTGTGGTCGATCCGACTGCCGCGAGTGCTGCTCGCGCTGGTCGTCGGTGCAGGTCTCGGGGCCGCGGGCCTAGTGATGCAGGCGGTGTTCCGCAACCCCCTCGCCGACCCCGGGGTCACCGGCGTCTCCTCGGGCGCCGCCATGGTCGCCGTGATCCTCATCGTCACCGGCCTCGCCACCCCGCTCACGCTGCCCCTGGGAGCCTTCCTCGGCGCGCTCGCCGCCGTGTTCGTGGTGCAGCTGGTCGCAGGCCTGCGCGGCGGTGGCGGGGGCACCCTGCTGCTGGTCGGCATCGCGATGAACTCCCTGCTCGGAGCCGTGATCTCCGCGGCCATCGCCAACGCGCCTCGCAGCGACGACGCCCAGGCGGCGATGTTCTGGCTCAACGGCGACCTCACCGGCGCCACCTGGACCGACGTCGCCGTCGCGGCCCTGCCCGGACTGGTCGGGATCGTGGTCCTGCTCGGCACCGCCGGGGAGTTGAACCTGTTCCTGCTCGGTGAGGACCAGGCCGCATCGACCGGGATGCGCACCGCACGCACCCGCCAAGTCCTGCTCGCACTCAGCGCCGTCGTGATCGCAGCGGGTGTCTGCGTGACCGGCGTGATCGGCTTCGTCGGACTCGTGGTCCCGCATCTGGCGCGTCTGCTGCTCGGCCCCGACCACCGGGTGCTGCTGCCCGTCTCGGTGCTCGTCGGAGGGGTCTTCCTCGTCCTCGCCGACGTGGTCGCCCGCAACCTCTTCGACCCCGTCACGCTCCAGACCGGGATCGTCACCGCACTCGTCGGTGCACCGGTGCTGCTGGCCCTCGTCTGTCGTAGAGGAGGGCGCTGATGCCGCGGCCACCGCTCCCGACCTCGGTCGCGGCTCCACTCCCGACCCCCGTCGCGCCCCCGCTCGCGGCCTCGCCCGAGACCCCGGTCCGCACCGCGGACGCTCACCACGGCGCGCTGCGTGCCCAGGGGGTGCGCGTCGCCTACCGCCGACGCACGGTCGTGCACGGGGTCGACCTCACCCTCGACCGGGGGCGCGTGCACGGCCTCGTCGGCCCCAACGGGGCGGGCAAGTCGACTCTCCTGCGTGCCCTGGCCGGTCTGGTCCCGCTCAGCGGCGGCGCGGTGCTCGTAGGCGACCACGACGTCACCGCCCTGACGGCCCGCGAGCGCGCACGCCGGATCGCGGTGCTCCCGCAGGACACCCACGCCGAGGCCGGACTGCAGGTGGATACCGTGGTGGGGCTGGGCCGCTACGCCCACCACGGCCTTCTCTCGCGCCTGCAGGGGGACCTGACGGCCGAGGATCGCGACGTCGTCGAGACTGCCTTGGCCCGGGTCGGCGCCTGGCACCTCCGGGAGCGACGGATCGACCAGCTCTCCGGCGGTCAGCGGCAGCTGGTGCTGATCGCCAAGCAGCTCGCCCAGGACTCCGAGGTGATGCTCCTGGACGAACCCGTCTCCGCCCTCGACCTCGGCTACCAGGCCGATGTGATCGAGCTGCTGGGGGACCTCGCCGCAGAAGGACGCGCGATCGGCGTCGTGCTGCACGACCTGAACCTCACCCCCCGGGCCTGCGACGACCTCACCTTGCTGAGAGACGGGAGCGTCCTGGCCGGCGGCTCGCCGCACGAGGTGCTGCGCGCGGATCTGCTCGCCGAGGCCTACCGGATCCGCGCCGACGTCGACCTCGACCCGCTCACCGACCGGCTCCGGATCGCGGTCCGCGGTCGCCTCGATCGTCGGCCCTGACCCGACGACGTCCCACGGCGGCCACCCGTCGCCACCCCCACCACCCACGACACGGACAGGACAACTCATGCATCACCTCACCCGACGCGGTCTCGGCCGCACCTCCCTGCTCTCCCTGGGCACGCTCGCGGCCCTGGCCGCCTGCGCCTCCGCGGACAGCGACGATCGCGCCGCAACCTCCGCCGCAGGCGCCTCCGACGCCGGCGGTACGGAGGCAGAAGGCACCTGGCCACGCACCGTCACGATCGGCGGGGCCGAGGTGAGGCTCGAGAGCGCGCCGCAGCGCATCGTCGCGGTCTCCACCGAGACCGGCGACCTCGCCCTCGAGCTCGTCGGGCCCGAGCGCGTGGTCGGCGTGGTCGAGGGAGCGCAGGACCCCTCCAGTGCCAACCAGTCCGACCTCGCCCAGCAGGTCGAGCACACCGTCGTCGGCGCACCCTCGCCGGATCCCGAGCAGGTCCTGGCGCTCGCACCGGATCTGGTCCTGCTCACGCAGCGCCACGGCGACGAGGAATCGGTGGGGGAGTCGCTGACTGCCTCCGGCGTGCCCTGCGCGGCCTTCGTCTCCTCCGACTTCGACTCCCCGCAGTCCGTGATCGATGTGATCACCGGCCTCGGGGAGCTCCTCGGGGCGGAGGATGCCGCCGCACGCGTCACCGCCGCCGTGCAGCAGCAGGTCGACGAGGTCACCACCGCCGTCGAGGCCGCGCAGGACGCCCCGCGGACCCTGGGACTGTTCGCCCGCGGCCCGTCGACCATGATGTTCGCGGACTCCTCCTCGACCAGCACCCTGATCGAGCTCGCCGGGGGCACCTCGATCGCGACGGAGGCCGGATGGCGCTCCGCCCCTGCCGCCGATCCGGAGGTGCTCATCGACGCCGCCCCCGAGGTGATCCTGGTCCAGGACTTCCACGGCGCGGGGATGGGTCCATTCGCCTCCCTGCTGGAGAGCCCGGCGCTCGCCGAGGTACCGGCGGTTGCGGAGGGGCGCGTTCACCTCGTCGACGCGCTGACCACCTCGGGCACCGCCGGGTCACGGCTGGGGGAGGGCCTGCGCCAGATCGCCGCGGCGCTCCACCCGGACCTCGTCGACGAGGAGGCTTGAGCACCCGTGTGGATCCGTGAGGCGCTCTGCGATCCGCCGGCCGGATCCCGTACGGCCCTGGTGCTGACCTGGGCGCGGACCCTCACGCTGGCCGGGGCGACCGTCTGCCTGGGCGCCGTGGTGGACGCCGCGCTCGCCGGTCGTGCTCTCACCCCGCCCGCGGTGTCCGCCCTCGTGCTCGTGGTGCTCGCCGCCGCGGCGGGGACCGGTGCCGAGGCCAGGGTGGGGCGCATGGCGCAGGAGGCGGAGACCGACTGGAGGCAGCGGGTGATGCGCTCTGCCCTCGCCCCGGGTCCCGGCGCCGAGGACGGGCTGACGCTCGACGCCGCCACGGCCGGAGTCGAGAAGGTCGCCGACTATCGCGCCGGCTTCCTCACCCCCACGCTCGCCGCCTTCACCGCCCCGCTGTTGGTGCTGGCACTGTGGGCGGTGGTGATCGACACGGTCGGTGCGCTCGTGCTGCTGTGCGCGATCGCGCTGGTACCGCCTCTGATCGT
Organism: Brachybacterium sp. HMSC06H03; assembly: GCF_001807385.1. Lineage (NCBI taxonomy): Bacteria > Bacillati > Actinomycetota > Actinomycetes > Micrococcales > Dermabacteraceae > Brachybacterium > Brachybacterium sp. HMSC06H03. The sequence continues at coordinate 22,172 of NZ_KV788906.1, forward strand.
GCTCGGCGACCGAGTGCTGCGCCGCTCGAACGGTGCGTTCCGTCGTGCGCAGAGCCGGGCCGCGGCAAGCTATCTCGAGCTCGTGGAGGGACTGTCCACGCTGAGCGTGCTCGGCGCCGGAACCCGGGTGCTGTCCGCCTATGCGGAGTCGGCGCGGGGGTCGATGCGTGAGCTCACTCGACTGCTCGCGCGCAACCAGATGGTGATCGTGGTGCACGACGCCGTGTTCGGGGTGCTGATGGGGTGCGTCGCCGTCGCCCTGGTCCTGCACGGACTGGACAGTGGACGGATCGGCCCCGGTCAGGCCCTGTCCGGGATCCTGCTGATCGTGCTACTGCAGGAGCCGATGGGCAGGATCGGGCGCACCTTCTACGTCGCCCTCGGCGGCCGGGCCCGACGCGATCAGCTCGACGACCTCGTCGCCGGCGACCCGACCGAGGCTGCCTCCGCAGACGGCGCAGACCGCGCAGGCGGAGAGCCTCCCGCAGTCGAAGCGCCCGGCGACGACCAGCGCGCCCCATCGATCGCCCTGCAGGGCCTGGTCTTCGCGTGGGGGAGCACCCCTGTGCTCAACGGGGTGGACCTCGACTTCCCCGCCGGCGCGCGGATCGCCCTGGTCGGCCCCTCCGGCGCGGGGAAGACCACCCTCATGCGGGTGCTCGGCGGGCTCGAGGACCCCTCCCGCGGCACGATCCGGCTCGACGGTGTCCCGGCTGACGCCGGCACGCGCCGCCGCCGCTGCGCAAGCCTCGGCCAGCACGTCGACCTGCTCTCCGGAACGTTCGCCGACAATCTGCGCCTGGTCGCCCCGTCGGCCGATGCGAGCGCTCGCGCGCGCGCCCTCGAAGCGGCCGGGCTCGCTGCCGACCTGCGCACCATGCCCGAGGGTGAGCGGACGCGGGTCGGAGACGGCGGTGCCCTGCTCTCGGGCGGACAGCGCCGCAGGCTGGGTCTGGCGCGGCTGCTGATCCAGCGCCGCGGCCTCGTGCTGCTGGACGAGCCCACCGCAGACCTTGACCGCGCGACCGCACAGCTTGTGCGCGCGCGGCTCGACGCCTGCCTGCACGGCTGCACGGTGCTCGAGGTCTCCCATCGCCTGCGGCACACGCTGGACGCGGATCTGGTGGTCGTCCTCGAGCACGGGACCGTGACGGACTGCGGTCCGCCCGCGCTCGTGCGCTCCCGCCCTGGCTACTACGCCGACGCACTCGCAGCGGAGTCCGTCGACCCGGTGACCGCCGAACAGACGCTCGCCGACGGAGCGGCGCGATGACGGATCTGCGCTGGCTGCTCGCCCTCGCCGCCCGCGAGCGGGCGCTGCTCGCCCTCTCCGCACTCTGCAGGATCCTCGGGCACGCGGCGTCGGCCGCGCTCCTCGCCCTGCCCGCGTGGACGATCGGTGCCGCGCTCACCGGCGGGCGGACCGCGCCGATGGCCGGACTCCTCGCCGACCTCGTCGCGCTCGCGCTCACCGCGGGGACGCTGCGCTATCTCGAGCAGCTCACCGGGCACCTGGCCGCGTTCCGTCTCCTGGGCGAGCTGCGGATCCTGGTCATGGAGCGACTCCTCCCGCAGGCTCCGGCGGTGACCGACGCGGGCGGGTCGGCCCGCGTGCTGGATGTAGCGGTGCGGGAGGTGGACCGCATCGAGGTGTTCTTCGCCCACACCCTTGCTCCCGCGCTCAGCGCCGCCGTCCTCCCCGTCGCGGCGATCACGCTCACCGCCGCGACCGCGGGCCCGACCACGGCTTCGACGCTGGCCCTGGTCCTCGCGGCGGGCTGGGTCGTCCCCATCCTCGGCCGCGGCCCGGACCGCGTGACCGCTCGCGAGCTCGGCCGACTGCGCGGCGATCTCACCCAGCACGTCGCGGACTCCCTGAAGGCGCGAGAGGTGATCCTCGGTGCCGGGACCCGCGCGCAACGTCTCGCGGAGATGCGCGCGCTCGACGACGGGCTCGGAGCGGCGTTGCGGTCCCGGGCCCGCCGTGCGGGCCTCCGTCATGGTGCGAGCGCCCTGCGTCTGTGGGGCGGCACGCTGCTCGTGCTCCTGGTCGGACTCACCTCGGCGCCGGAGGTCCTGCCCGCCGTGCTCATGGCGGCGGCGCTCGTGCATGCGACCGCGTCCGAGTTCGACACCCTGGAGCGCCTTGCCGTGTCGCTGCCTGCCGGTCTCGACGCGAGCCGGCGCGTCCGGGAGCTCACCGAGGCCGCTCCGCTCGTCGCGGAGCCGGGGACGCCGTGTGATCTCGCCGGTCCCGGGTCGAGCATGGAGGCGTCGGCCGCCGCACTGACCGAGGTGACCTTCGGCTACCCCGGACGGCCGGTCCCGGTGCTCGACGCCGTCGACCTGCGCCTGCCACCCGGAGCCACCCTCGGCGTCACCGGGCCCACGGGATCGGGCAAGTCGACGATCGCACGTCTCCTCCAGCGCCACCGCGATCCGAGTGCGGGCGCCGTCTCGCTCGGCGACGTCGACGCACGATATCTCGGCTCCGCCCAGGTGCAGCGGATCGTGGCGGTCGCGGACCAGGAGCCGTTCCTGCTCGAGGGGACCGTCGCCGAGAACCTGCTCGTGGCCGACCCCGACGCCTCGGAGCAGGACATGCGGGATGTCCTGCGCACGGCCTGCTCGCCGCTTCCGCTCGATCGACCCGTCGGGCCGCGCGGCAGCGCGCTCAGCGGGGGCGAACGGCAGCGGCTCGCCCTCGCCCGCACCCTTCTGCGCGCCTCCCGGGCACCCGGAGGGATCTCGGCAGCGGTGCTGGTGCTCGACGAGGCCACCAGCCACCAGGATCCCCTCACCCAGGAGCGGATCGTGGCCGGCGTGCAGGGGACCGGAGCGTCCACCGTGGTCGTCGCCCACCGCCTCGAGGCGCTGCGCGGAGCGGACCACGTGATCCGACTCGAGAACGGCCAGGTGGTGCCCGGGCGGCGGTGATCGCGTCCGGCGCGACCAGGCGTCATCATGGACGGCATGCCGGAGCAGCACAGCACGCGACACGACCACCAGGAACGCCGTCGTCCTCCGGACGCGGGCTCCGACCCCGTCGACCTGTCGGTCGTCTTCTCCTCCGCGCCGCCGCCGGAGCCCGAGGAGCCTGCGCCCGCCGCCGCGGAACCGACCGGCTGGCCCTGGTTCCTCCCGCAGGACGGGCTGCACCGCGAGGACCTCGAACGGGCGGCCGACCTCGACGAGGATCCGTCCGCCGCCGCCGGGGCGCTCGCGCGGATCCCGCTGGTGCGTGGCGCCGTGACCCTGCTCGAGCACGTCGGCGACGGCCTCCCGCTCGGCCCCGAGGGCGAGCTGGCCGCGGCCGACGTCCGCGCCCTGGCCCAGGCCCTCGACCTCGGCGACGCGGAGCCCACCACGATGCGGGAGATCGGAGGGATCGTCGGCCCCTGGAACGCGCTCGTGGCCGGGGGCTGGCTGACCGCGGAAGGCACCGAGGTCATGCCGGGGGAGGGGATGGTGCCGGCGGCCGACGAGGCCGAGGACCCGGCCGGCTTCGTCCGCTTCGCCCGCGCCCTGATGGTGCTGCTTGTCCTGGAGAGCCTGCGGCAGGATCCGGAGGAGGGCGGACTGTTCGGCGGCCCGGACACCTTCACCGCGCTGCTGCACACGGTCGCGCCCGAGGGGCTGCTGCTCCCGGGCACGATCCGCGTCGCGCTCGACCGCGGCCTGGTCCCTCAGGATCCCGCCGGGGATCCCGACGTCGACGAGATCACCCGGTACTGGCAGGCCGAGCGGGACCTCTCCACCCTCGCCGCCTACGGGCTGCTGGAGAGGGAGGAGACGCCGGACGGGCAGGACGTCCGCGTCCGCGGCACCGCCGAGGTGCTCATCGAGGCGTACGGCGCGCTCGAGATGCTCGAGGAGCTCAGCTGACCGAGACCTGCTCGGTCACCGCCGCCACAGGAAGCAGTGCTCGACGCCGCTCGGCGCCATGACCTTCTCCAGGTGGAAGCGGTCCTCGAGCTCCTCGGGGCGCTCCCACAGACGCAGCCCGTGCCCGTATTCGACCGGCGCGATCGAGACGTGCAGCTCGTCGATCAGGTCCGCGTCGAGGAACTCCCGCACGGTGGTGACCCCGCCGCCGATCCTCACGTCCTTACCGCCCGCGAGTTCCTTCGCCCGCGCGAGGGCCTCGGCGGGAGAGGCGTTCATGAAGTGGAAGGTCGTCTCGCCGACCACCAGTGGCTCCCGCTCGTAGTGGGTGAGCACCACGACAGGGGTGTGGAACGGCGGCTCCTCGCCCCACCAGCCGATCCAGCCGTCGTCGGTCCAGGGCCCGCGCTGGTGGCCGAACTTGTGCCGGCCCATGATCTCGGCCCCGATCCCGTGGTCGAAGTCCCGGGTCAGGCGGTCCTCGAAGCCGCGGGTGCCGACGCCGGGCTCATGGGACGGGAAGCTGGCGGTGGCGAAGCCCCAGCCCAGCAGCTCCATGGGGTCGACGTGCCCGAAGGGCTGCTCGAAGGTCTGGTCCTCGCCGGCGCCGATCCCGTCGCGGGAGACGCCGAAGTTCTGCACACGCACACTCTGGGTCATGGGGGAGTCCTCTCGGAGGCGGTCTCCATGGTGCGCCTCGCAGCGCCGCCTGTCACCGGTCGCGGCCCGTCGACCGTCCCGGAGCCGCGGCGCCCGCCCCTTCTCGGGGGCTGTACAGCAGCGAGAGCGGCCGGGCATGGCGTCCCTGCGCGAGCTCGGTCGCGGTCCGGCCGATGAACCGGCCGAGCGCCCGCGAGAGATGGGACTGGTCGTAGAAGCCCAGCTCATGCACCACCTCGAGGATCGGGACCCCGTCGCCGAGCCTCAGCGCCGCCTCGCGGGCCCGCGCGATCTGCCGGATCGTGCCGAGGGTGAGCCCGGTCGTGGCGTGGACCCGGCGCTGCACGGTGCGGGGAGAGACCGTCGGCGCCAGCCCGTCGAGGACGTCGGCGACCAGGGCGTCCCGCACGAGGACCCCGTCGGTGACGAGCCGCTCCACGAGCTGCTCCGCGGCGTCGTAGGTCGGCAGCGGGTACGAGCCCTCGCGCAGCAGGAACGCGCCGTCCCGCACGGGCCGAGGCGGGGTCTCGGCGTCGACCAGCCCGGTCACCGGCAGGTGCGGCATGTGCACGCCGTGCGCGAAGAGGATCCCGAGCGAGGAGGAGTCGAGCGGGACCGGGGCGGTGGTCGCGCAGGTCTCCGGGCCCCGCACGGAGGTCAGCAGCTGCTCGCCCTCGGTCCAGACCACCAGCTCCCACGTCGAGTTCGCGACCGAGGTCATCGTCTCCACCCCGCTGGCGTGCGCGCGCCACAGCTGCGCGACGAACGGCGAGACCGAGGGCCGGTGCTCGATCCGGATCATCGCGCACCGGTGTCCGCGCTGCGGTGTCGCATGGACACATAGTCGCCGGGAGGACACCTCGGGTCGATGCGTTATCGGGGTCCTGGTCGGGGAAGGTGTCGTTCCCGTCCAAGACCGGACCGCCCCCGTCGGCCGAGACTCGACCCCGACCCGCCCCCTTCGAGAGGACCGATGATGATTCTGACCGTGAACACCTTCCTCACCGTCGACGGGGTGATGCAGGCGCCGGGCGCCGCCGACGAGGACTCCTCGGGCGGGTTCACCGCCGGCGGCTGGCAGGTGCCGTACACCGCCGACGCCGACTTCGGCGAGATCGTCACCTCCTGGCTCGAGACCCCGCACACGGCGCTGCTGGGCCGGACCACCTTCGAGATGTTCCGCGCCTTCTGGCCGCAGGTCGATGACAGCGACCCCGTGGCACGGGCCATCAACCACACACGGCGCTATGTGGTCGCCCATGCCGGCTACGAGCCGGACTGGGGCGAGACCACCGTGATCGACAGCGCCGACCCGCTGCCCGCGATCGCCCGGCTGAAGGCGGAGGGGGAGCTGAAGGTCAGCGGCAGCGCGCAGCTCGCCGCGGCCCTCCACGAGGCCGGGATGATCGACGAGTACCACCTGATCGTCTTCCCGGTGGTGGTCGGCGGCGGCAAGCGCCTCTTCGCCGACGGGTCACCGCCGCGCGGCTTCGCAGTGCGCAGCACCCGCACCACCGCGAGCGGCGCCGTGCATCTCGTGCTCTCCCCCGAGCCGTTCCGGTCCGGCGAGTACGCGGTCGAGGACGGGCAGGAGGTCACCCGGCTGGAGTGAGCGCCCGCGGCGGAGACGCCGGAGCGCACGACGAGGGCGGCCCCACCTGGTGGAGCCGCCCTCGGGGATTCACGTGCGTCGGGCCTCGGCCCGGCGGCGGTCAGTCCTTCTTGTCCTGGCCGCCCAGGCCGTTCAGCGCGCCCTTGACGGTGTCGCGGGCGTCCTGGAGCTTGTCCTTCGCGTCGGCCTTGCCCTGCTGGGCCTGGCCCTCGGCCTGGGTCTCCTTGTCGCCGGTCAGCTTGCCGAGGCCCTCCTTGGCCTGGCCGCCCAGCTTGTCCTTGCTGTTCTCGAACTTCTCGTCGGTGCTCATCGCGGACCTCCTCGGTCGAGTGGACGCACGGCTCCCGTGCGATGCCCCGAGCCTACGCGCCGACCCTGCACGCCGTCCGACCCTCCGGTCGAACGGCTCGGCCTCACATCTCCGCCTCGACTCCCGGGATGGCGCGGGCGCCGGAGACGTGTAGGGTGCCTCCCATGCAGAAGCGTTGGCAGTTCTATGCGAAGTCGGCTCCGGAGGGGCCAGCCGCCGTATAGCGCCACCGACCCTCTCCAGAGCCGACAAGGGCAGAGCATCCGCTCTGCCCTTCGCCATTCCCGGCGGGCTCTGCAGCAGCGGGTCCGCCCCACCCGGAGGACAGGACCCATGACCCTTCTCGCCACCACCCCCGTCCAGGCCGACGCCGATGTCGCCCCCGACCGTCACGTCGCGGGCTTCACCGCGCTGCCCACCCCCGCCGAGCTCCGCGCCGAGATGCCGCTGACCGGCGTCTCCGCCGCCCAGGTCGCCGCGCACCGCGAGCAGATCCGCGACGTGCTCACCGGCGCCGACGACCGCCTGCTGGTCGTCGTCGGCCCCTGCTCGATCCATGACCCGGAGGCGGGGCTCGACTACGCCCGACGTCTCGCGGACCTGCGCGCCGAGGTGCAGGACGACCTGCTGCTGGTGATGCGCACCTACTTCGAGAAGCCGCGCACCACCGTCGGCTGGAAGGGCCTGATCAACGACCCGCACCTGGACGGCTCCCACGACATCGCCGCGGGGCTGCGCACCGCCCGCGCCTTCCTCCGCGAGGTCACCGCGCTCGGCCTGCCCGCCGCGACCGAGTTCCTCGAGCCGATCAGCCCTCAGTACATCGCCGACCTCATCAGCTGGGGTGCGATCGGGGCACGTACCACCGAGTCGCAGATCCACCGCCAGCTCGCCTCGGGACTGTCCATGCCGATCGGGTTCAAGAACGGCACCGACGGCGGGATCCAGGTCGCGCTCGACGCGCTCGGCGCGGCCTCCGCCCCGCAATCCTTCCTCGGCATCGACGCCGACGGGAGGGCGGCACTGGTCGCCACGACCGGCAACCCCGACCTCTCCCTCATCCTGCGCGGCGGGGCCGACGGGCCGAACTTCGCCCCCGCCCAGGTCGCGGAGGCCGCGGGCCGGCTGGAGGCGGCAGGGCTCCCGCAGCGCCTCATCATCGATGCCTCCCACGCCAACAGCGGCAAGGACCACGTGCGCCAGCGGGAGGTCGCGGGGCTGCTGGCCGAGCAGGTCGCGACAGGTGGCGCCGCGATCGCCGGGATCATGCTCGAGAGCAACCTCCTCGGCGGCGCGCAGAAGCTCGACCCCGAGGTCGGCCCCGTCGGGCTCGTCCGCGGCCGCTCGGTGACTGACGCCTGCATGGGCTGGGACGCGACCGAGGAGGCGCTGCGCGAGCTCGCCGCCGGGGCACGCCGCCGTCGGGGCTGAGCGGCTCGGGCTCCCGGCTCCTCAGCCGCGGTGGTCCTCTGAGTCCAGCCACTGCGCGAAGGTCATCTCGCCGATCCTCGCGGTCGTGGGGTCGCCGCGCAGCGCCCCGGAGGCCAGTCCCCGCCAGTAGGTGCCGGGCAGCCGCAGCTCGAGCACGCGCCGGGAGATCCCGTCGTGCGCGTACTGGCGGCGGATCATCGTGGCGAGGGTGGTCTCCTCGGGCCCGATCAGGTCCGGGGCGCGCCGAGCGGGGCCGTCCTCCGCGAGATCCACCAGGTGGTGCCCGACCTCGCGGGCGGCGACCGGCCGGGAGAGCATCCGCGGGGCGAGGGTGAGCGGGCCGAGCGTGGTCTGCGCGATGATCTGGCCGGCGAACTCGTGGAACTGGGCGGCGCGGGCGATGGTGTGCGGCAGCGCGGAGGCCTCGACCCGCCGCTCCTGGGCGAGCTTTCCCGCGTAGTAGGCGGCATCGGCCGCCTCCAGCCCGACGATCGAGAGCAGCACGTGATGGCCGACGCCGGCGCGCTCCTCCGCCTCGAGCAGGTTCCTGCTGGTGGCGCTGAAGAACTCGGTCGCCTTCCGGGCGTTCTGGGTGGTGATGCTCAGGGCGTCGATGACGACGTCGGACCCCTCGAGCGCGGCGTCCAGCCCCTGCCCGGTGAGCACGTCGACGCCCTCGCGGCGGCTCAGCACCGCCGTGTCGTGCCTGCGGTGTCGAGCGGCCTCGGTGATGCGTCGTCCGACCATGCCGGTTCCCCCGGCGATCGCGATCCTCATCCTGACCCTCTCCTCGGTCCCGGCGCTGCCGCCCACTCTTCCCTACCCGGCCCCGCCCGTCGAGCGGACCGAACCCCCGTGCGCACACTTCGGCGTCCTGTTCATGACCTCAGACCGCCAGAGGCGCCGAGGCTACGCAGGGAGCGCAGAAGTGTGCACCGCCTCCCGCCGACCACTGCCCGGCAGCATCGCGGCGGGGAACATTCCCGTCAACGCCCGCGTTGTCCCCGGTCCGTCTCATCCCGCCCGCCGCTTCCTCCGAGGAGCTCCCATCACCGCCTCCACAGCCCTGCCCACCCTCGCCGCCCAGGCCGAGCGCCTGATCGCGCTCGACCTCCACACCGTCGCGGGTCTCTCGGCCGACGCGCTGCGCGGGACCGCAGAGCGCGCCGGCGCCGATCGCACCGACGCGCTGCTCGCGATCGACCCCGCCCTCGCCCCGCCCTCGTCCCTCGCCCCGCTCCTGCGGCGCGGCGAGAAGCCGGGCTTCGTCGTCGAGGACATGACCGACGTCGACGCCTTCGCCCCGACCGGCCTCGACCTGCCCGACGCGCCGCTCTACCTCGTCCAGGCCCCGGAGCGCGGCGACGAGTTCGAGAACGCCTCCCCGGCCGAGGCGCTCGAGTGGATCACCGCCGCGGGACGCAGCCCGCTGCTGCTCACCGAGGGGCTGCTCTGGGTGCTGCAGGTCCCCGAGGTCCTCGAGCGGAACCACTCCTTCATGACGATCGGCTCCCGGGCCCGGAAGTCGAGCGGCACGCTCGACTCCCGCACCCCCGCGCTGTGGATCTCCGGCGGCGCCGGCCGCGACGGGAAGGAGCGGAAGGACGCGCCGAAGCTCGGCTGGTGCTGGTGGAACAACCGCCGCACCTGGCTCGGCATCGCCTCGGCGGGCGGACGCACGGCCGGCTGAAAGACGTGGACTCCGCCCGGTGCCGCGGATAGCCTCCGCCTCATGACCGACGACGAGACGCCCACCTGGTGGCAGGAGCATCACGCCTTCCTGCAGGAGGGCGAGATCGACGCCGGCCCGCCCTTCTCTCCGCAGCTGCTCGACCTGCTCGCGGACGTCGAGCGCAGCTTCGCCGTGACCGGTGCCGACACCCCGCCCTGGCCAGACCCGCATCTCGGGCCCGACGGCGAGGACATCCCCGTGCGTGAGGAGGAGTACAGCCGCTGCCTCGACCCCGGCAAGCACAGGATCCTCGCCGCCCGCGCCGAGGCCTGGGCCCAGGTGCTCGTCGCGAAGGGCTGGGCCGAGCGCGAGGAGATCGCGGACAGCGCTGCCCTGACCTGGCTGACCGACCCGCTGGTCACCACTCACCGAGCGACGGTCCTGCGCCCGCACCGACCGGGCGCGCAGCCCCTGCTGCTGGCCCGCACCGCCCCCGACGGGCAGGACGGCGACCGTGATCTGGCCCCGGCCGACGCACTGCTGCCCGGGCTCGTCGTCGGCGCCGGCGACCCGCCGCTCCCGGTCGAGACGATCCCGGACTGCGGCTGCGACGCCTGCGACTCCGGCTCCCGCGATCTGCTCGAGCAGCTCGACCAGGTGATCCTCTCGATCGTCGACGGCTCCTACGAGGCCCTGATCTCCCCGCGCGGACGCAGCGACCGCTCCTCCTTCGGCGCCTCGGCCGGCGCCGGCGTCGACCAGCCCGAGGTGAACGCCGTCCTCACCGCCGGCCCCTGGGTCGAGGGGTGGACGCCGCGACCGATGGATCCGATGCTGGACCCGGGGGAGGAGCCGTGGGCGGAGGAGATGCTCCGCGAGCCCTGGCCCTCCCGTCGGCTGGACACGGTGATATGGGCGCTCCCGAGCCCGCTCGCCCGGCGGCTCGACGCGCTCCGCCCGGGCCACGCGGGGACCGTCACCTCCCGCGCGTACATCGCGCTCGAGGCCGTCGGGGAGCAGGAGGTCACCGTCCCCCTCGACGCGCTCGAGAACCCGCCGCCGGGGTTCCGTCGCCTGCACCGCAGCACCGTGCTCCTCGGCGCGGACCTCGAGGACGCGCGGGCGCGCCTCTTCCGCTGGAACCTGCACCGACGTGCCGGGCTGGGGGTCTCCGCGTCGCACACCCCGCTGCGCGAGGGCGCCGAGGTGCATCTCCGGATCGGGGCGGGACCGCTGCGGATCACCGCCCCGTGCCGCGTCCTGCGGGTGATCGACGAGCCGGACCGCGCCGGCTTCGCCTATGGCACCCTGCCCGGCCACCCCGAAGCCGGGATCGAGCAGTTCCTGCTGACCCGCACCCCGACGGGCCTGGTGCGACTCCACCTCGACGCCGTCTCCCGACCGGCGACCTGGTACGCGCGTCTCGGCGCCCCCGCGGCCCGACTCGTCCAGTCCCTCGTCACGACGCGGTACCTGCGCGCGCTGACCTGATCGCCGCTCGAGCTCCACCCGTCGGCCCGTGGCCTGCCCTAGAGTGGACCCACGCGCTCGACGAGGACGCGGAGGAGCCGGAGGCCGAGGGAGGTCGCCCGTCCCCGCACCACGACGGTCGCGCTTCCCCGCCCCCGCCCCGAAGGACGACTCCTCGTGAACTCCCTGGTCCTCGCCATCGTGGGAGTCGGCATGATGATCGCCGGCTACCTGCTGTACTCGCGCTATCTCGCCAAGAAGGTGTACCGGCTCGACGCCGGCTTCCGCACCCCCGCTCATGAGCTGCAGGACGGGGTCGACTACGTCCCCACCAACAAGTTCGTGCTGTGGGGCCACCACTTCACCTCCGTCGCCGGCGCCTCGCCGATCGTCGGCCCCGCCGTCGCCGTGATCTGGGGCTGGGGCCCGGCCTTCCTCTGGGTCACCCTCGGCACCGTGTTCTTCGCGGGCATGCACGACCTCGGCGCGCTGTGGGCCTCGGCCCGCAACCGCGGCCAGTCCATCGGCACCCTCGCCGCGAAGTACATCGGCCGCCGCGGCAGCCGGCTGTTCCTCGTGGTGATCTTCCTGCTGCTGCTCATGGTGAACACCGTCTTCGCCGTGGTGATCTCCGGGCTGCTGGTCTCCACCCCGTCGGCCGTGATCCCCACCTGGGGAGCGCTCGTGGTCGCGGTGCTGGTGGGGCAGGCGATCTACCGCCTGAAATGGAACCTGCCGATCGTGTCGGTGGTGGGCGTGGTCGCCCTGTACAGCCTGATCCTGCTCGGCGACAGGTTCCCCGTGGCGCTGCCGGAGGGCTTCCTCGGCATCGGCGCCGAGCCGTTCTGGATCCTGGTGCTGTTCGTCTACGCCGGCATCGCCTCGATGCTGCCGGTGTGGGTGCTGCTGCAGCCGCGCGACTACATCAACGGCCTGCAGCTGTTCGTCGGCCTGGCCCTGCTGTACGGCGCGGTGCTGATCTTCCGCCCCGAGGTCGTCGCCCCCATGCTCAACCAGGCCGTGCCCGAGGGGACCCCGGGCATGATGCCGCTGCTGTTCGTCACCGTCGCCTGCGGCGCGATCTCCGGTTTCCACGGCATCGTCTCCTCCGGCACCTCCTCCAAGCAGCTGGACAAGGAGACCGACGCGCGGTTCGTGGGCTACTTCGGCGCGGTGGGCGAGGGCCTGCTGGCGCTCGGCGCGATCATCGCGACCACCGCCGGCTTCCGCACCCTCGCGGACTGGGAGGCGGTCTACTCCGCGTTCAACGAGGGCGGCGTGGAGGCGTTCGTGGTCGGCGGCGGCTCCATCCTGAACGCGGGCCTCGGCATCCCGACCTCCCTGTCCGCCACGATCCTCGCCACCATGGCGGTGCTCTTCGCCGCCACCACCATGGACACCGGGGTGCGCCTGCAGCGCTTCGTGGTCCAGGAGATCGGGCAGATCCTCGGCCTGCGGCTCGGCACCTTGGTCGCGACCGCGATCGTGCTCGTGGTGTGTCTGGCCCTCGCCTTCGGCGCCGGTTCCGGGGGCACTGGTGGCATGGTGATCTGGCCGCTGTTCGGCACCACCAACCAGATCCTCGCCGCGCTGACCCTCGCGATCCTCGCCGTGATGCTCACCCGCAAGCGCCGCCCGGTGCTGCCGGTCCTGCTGCCGCTGCTGTTCGTGCTCTTCGTGAGCGTGTTCGCGCTGCTGGTGCAGGTGGGTCAGTACGCGGCCGAGGGCAGCTGGCTGCTGCTGGTCCTCGACGTCATCATCCTCATCGCCGCGGTGTGGGTGATCGTCGAGTCCGCGATCGCGCTGACCCGCGCGCGGACGGAGCCGCCCGAGGTGGAGGGCGCCGACGAGGAGCCGCTCGAGGACTCCTCGGCCCGATGACGGTCTCGTCCCGTCTGCGCGCCCTGGCCGAGGGGCTGCACGAGTTCTACGTCGGCCCCTACCGGCGCACCTTCGCCCGCGCGCAGCGGGACGAGGACGACCTGTTCCGCATGCTCGTGATGAGCGAGATGCTCGGCGTCCCCAACCCCGCCTCCTACTACACGGCCGAGCTGCTCCCGGTCCTCTACGACGGCTTCCACGACTGGCACCGCAGGATGGGGATGGAGCGCTCGCCGCTGGAGGAGTACCGATGCTGCTGAGCCTCGCGCGGTCCCGCCGCGTGCTCTTCCTCGGCGGGAAGGGCGGGGTCGGCAAGACGACCCTCGCCTCGGCGGTCGCCCTCGACGCCGCCCGCTCCGGCAGGCGCGTCCTCGTCGTCTCGACCGACCCCGCCCACAACCTCGGCCATCTGTGGGAGCGGCGCATCGGCGACCGGGTCACGCCGCTGGCCGACGGGGCTGACGGGGGCTCCCTGCACGGCATCGAGATCGACCCCGACGCGACCACCGACCAGCACCTGCGCGACGTCGCCACCACCCTCAAGCGGCTCATGCCCCGCACCCTCCACGGCGAGGTCGACAAGCACATGGACCTCTCCCGCCGCTCCCCGGGCACCCACGAGGCCGCGGTGCTCGAGCGGATGACCGAGCTGGTCGAGCGGGGGCGGGAGGAGTTCGATCTGGTCGTCCTCGACACCGCCCCGAGCGGCCACACAGCCCGCCTGATGGCGCTGCCGGAGGTGATGACCGCCTGGACCGACGGGCTGCTCGCCCGGCGGGAGAAGTCCGCCCGGCTGGGCGCGGCACGGCGCGGACTGGAACGGCGCGGATCCGGCCGACGAGGGGAGGGCGACCTCGGCACCTCCGTGCTCGGCTCCACCGCGCCGCGGGACCCGCTCGAGGAGCGCGACGAGGAGATCCGTGCGATCCTGCTGCGCCGCCGCGACCGGCTCGCCGGACTGCGGGAGACCCTCACCGACCCCTCCGCGACCTCCTTCGCGATCGTGCTGGCCGCCGAGCGGCTGCCGGTGCTGGAGACGATCGAACTGCACGAGGAGCTCACGCGGACCGGCGTCCACGTCGGCGCGCTCGTGGTGAACAAGCGCTCGCCCGCGGACCGCGGCGACTTCCTCGCCCGCCGCCGCGCGGTGGAGGAGGAGCATCTCGCCACCCTCCGCACCGCCCTGCCCGAGGTGCCGTGCCAGGAGGTCCCGCTGGGGGAGGAGGACGTCGTCGGCCCTGCGGCGCTCGCCCGGTTCGCCGAGCTGCTCGACCCCGCGGCCACAGGCGGCCCCGGGGCGCGTCGCGACTGGACTCGCGGGACCCGCGCCGGACGGCGCGAGGAGACGTGCCGAGGAGGACCGCCGCATGACCAGTGACGACGGCGGCCGGCCGACGCGCGGCCCCGTGACCCTCGCGGACGTCGCCCGCGAGGCCGGCGTCTCGATCGCGACCGCGTCCTTCGTGCTCTCGGGCCGCGGCGGCCTGCGCTCGGCGGGCTCCGCCGAGACGAAGGCGAAGGTGCGCGCCGCCGCGGAGCAGCTCGGCTACGTCCCCAACCGTCACGCGCAGGCCATGCGCACCGGCCGCGGCGGCGGGATCGTGCTGGCGCTGGGCACGCTCGAGGACCCCTGGGGCGTGCAGCTCGCCACCCGGGTCCGCGACCGGGCCCTGGCGCACGAGCTGTCCACCCTGGTCCTCGCCGACGAGCGCTGGTACGAGTACCTCCTCGGCGCCTCCGCCGACGCCGCCCTCATCACCAGCATCGACTTCGTCCCCGAGGGGCCCGAGCAGATGCGGCGCCTGGCCCGCTCGACCCAGACGGGGCTGGTGGCCTTCAGCGCGCAGATGGAGCCCGAGGGCTTCGACGTCGTCTCCTCCTCGCCGCTGCCCGCCATCGGCAGCGCCTACGCGCGGCTGCGCTCGCGGCACGAGCGGGTGCACCTGCTCGCCCCGGAGGTCGACCGGCCCGGCGGCGTCCTCGCCCATCAGCGCACCCGTGCCTTCCTCGAGGCGGCCCGCGCCCACGGCGACGACGCCGAGGCGCTCGTGCACGTCGTGCCCGAGGGCAGCCACGACACCTACCGCGCGGCGCTCGACTGGCTCGCGGGCCCGGACCGGCCCGTCGCGGTCGTCTGCTTCACCGGCTACCAGGCGGTGGCGCTGCAGCTCGCGGCCGAGCGGGCAGGCCTGTCGGTCCCGGACGACCTCGAGTTCGTCGCGATCGGCGACATCCCCGCCAGCTCGGAGTTCTTCGGACCGATCAGCGTCTACGGCGTCGAGGACGTCTTCTCGCGGTTGGCCGGGATCCTGGTGGACCGGGCGGTGGACCGCACCGACCGGCCGGGGACCACGCACGTCTTCGACTGGCGCTTCTTCCCCGGCACCACCACGGCCGACGACGCCTGAGCGGTCAGGCGGCCTGCGGCCGGCGCAGCGTCGTCGCGAGCAGCGCCGCGATCGAGCACATCACGCCGCCGGCGGCGAAGGCCCAGGTCGCGCCCGAGGCCTGGGCGAGCTCGGCACCCGCCCCGGACTCCGCCGCGACCGCAGCGCCGAGGGTCAGCAGCGCGATGAACACCGCGGTGCCGAGCGCTCCGGCGAGCTGCTGCAGGGTGTTGAGGATCGCGGAGCCGTGGCCGTACAGCTCCTTCGGCAGCGCACCGAGGGACAGCGCCATCAGCGGAGTCATGACCATGGACATGCCGATCCCGAGCGGCACGTTCAGCGCGATGACCAGACCCTGGGTGGCGTCGCCGTCCAGCAGCAGCATCGACGCCCAGCTCACCAGCGCCATCAGCGCCGCACCCAACAGCACCAGCGGCAGCGGGCCGACCCGGTCGTAGAGCGCGCCGACCGGCGGCCCGAGCAGCCCCGAGGCCGCCGCGCCGGGCAGCATCGTCAGCCCCACGGCGAGGGTCGACATGCCGAGCGCCCCGGTCATGTACAGCGGCAGCGCCACGACGGTGCCGAGCATCGTGGCGAAGCACAGCAGGATCACCAGCAGGGAGACGAGGTAGGTGCGCACGGTCAGCGGGCGCAGGTCCAGCAGCGGCTCCTGGCCCCGCGCGCGCATCCGCACCTGCCTCGCCGCGAACACCGCGAGGGTGAGCAGGCCCGCGGCGGCGGCGAGCAGCGGCACCAGGCGCGCATGCCCGTCGACGATCGCGCTGATCGAGGCGAGAGCATAGATCACGCCGCCGAAGCCGATCGCGGAGAGCACCACGGAGAGCACGTCCAGGCGCACCGCGCGCGGCTCGGTGTAGTTGCGCATGAACAGCAGCCCGATCACCAGCGCGACCACGATGATCGGCAGCATCATCACGAACAGGTGATGCCAGGAGCCGCGGGCGAGGATGGCGCCGGAGATCGTCGGCCCGAGCGCGGGCGCCGCCGAGATCACCACGCCCACCAGACCCATCACCAGGCCGCGGGAGCGGAGCGGGACCAGCGCGAGGACGCTGGTCATCAGCAGCGGCAGCACCATCGCGGTGCCCGCCGCCTGGATCACGCGCGCCCCGAGCAGCACGGGGAAGCTCGGCGCGATGACGGCCAGCGCCGTCCCGGCGAGGAACAGCGCCATCGCCAGGAGGAACACCGTGCGCACCGACAGGCGCGTCATGAGGAAACCGGTGGTCGGGATGACCACGGCCATGGTGAGCATGAAGCCGGTGGAGAGCCACTGCGCGGTCACGGCCGTGATCGACAGGTCCTCCATCAGCACCGGCAGCGCGACCGAGAGCAGCGTCTCGTTGAGGATCATGACGAAGGCGGAGACCACGAGCACGGCGATGATCGGCGTGACCCGGGTCGTCGCGGCAGGCTCGGGGGCGGAGGTCGAGGGGCCGGCGTCCACGGCGGGCAGCTCACCGGTCGGGGTGGGGGAGGGGGCGTGCATGGCTGGCGCGCTTTCGTCGAGTGCGGTCCGGCGGGCCGGGACCGGAAGGCCACCCGTCGGAGGGGCGGCGGACGAGGTCCGGGCCCGCACCGATCGTCCCATGCGACCCTGCTTCTCGTCACCGTGATATCAGGGACAGGGAGGCGGCTGGGCAGGGACGATCAGGAGCCTCGGTGCTGCTGCCACCACAGCGCCGCCTGCACCCGGGAGCCCAGGCCCAGCTTCATCAGCGCATGAGAGAGATGGGACTTCACGGTCGTGATCTCGACGAACAGCTCGCGGGCGATCTGCTGGTTCGTCAGCCCCTGCGCCACCAGCGCCAGCACGTCCTCCTCCCGCCCGGTGAGCGCGGGCTCCGGGGTGGTGGGCGCCGGGGAGGCGGGCGGGGCCTCGTCGGGTGCACCGCCCTCACGCCCCCGCAGCGCCGCGAGCACGGTGCGGGTCGCGGCCGCCGAGAGCACCGCGTCGCCGCGGTGCACGTCGCGCACCGCGGCGAGGATCCGCTGCGGGTCCTCGGACTTCACGAGATAGCCGTCGGCCCCCGCCGCGAGCGCGCCGAGCACGAACTCGTCGAGGTCGAAGCCGGAGATCACCAGCACGCTCGCCCCGGTCTCCCGCAGCCGCGGGGTGATCTCGATGCCGGTCGCTCCGGGCATGCGCACGTCGGTGAGCACCACGTCGGGGCGGTGGGCGCGGGCGGCCTCGAGGGCGGCGGGGCCGTCGGCCGCCTCGGCGAGCACGGTGATGTCCGGGGCGGAGCTCAGCAGCGCGACGAGCCCCGAGCGCACGGCGGGATGGTCCTCGGCGACGACCACCCGGATCGGGGCGGAGGAGGGGCGGTCGGACGCCGCAGGGGAGGGGGACGGAACGGTCATCGCGGCGAGGCCTCCGTGGCGGTGAGAGTCGTGCCGGTCAGGGGCGGCTCGGCCGGCGGGGCGCCCGATGCGTCGAGCGGCAGCACCGCCTCCACCCGCCACCCCGGGCACCCGTCCGCGTCCGGGACCGGGCCCGAGCTCGCCGTCCCGCCGACCGCGAGCGCCCGGTGCGCGAGGGCCGCACGACCCATCCCGGCCCCCAGCGGCTCCGCACCGTCGCGGCCGTTGACCAGCTCGATCCGCACCGCGCCCTCCTGGATCCCCGCCGTGAGCCGGATCGGCGCCCGGCCGTGCCGCACCGCATTGGTCACCGCCTCCGCCCCGATCCGCAACGCCGCGGCCTGCACCGCAGGTCCCACCCGGGCGGGATCGGCGAGCTCGGGAGCGATCTCGACCCGGGCCGACGGGTCCCGCGCCCGCAGACGCGCGGCGAGGGAGGGCCAGTCCAGGGTGGCGCTCGGCAGGGTGCCGGTGCCCTCGTCGGCGAGCACCCCGATCATCGAGCGCAGATCCCGCAGCGCGGCCTGGGCGGAGGAGCGGGAGGCGGCCAGGGAACCCTCCCTCGCCTCGCGGTCCTCGAGCGAGGCGGCGAGGGAGGAGTGGAGGGCGACGGCGCTGAGATGACCGGCGACGACGTCGTGCAGGTCGTGGGCGATCGAGCGCCGCTCCGCCTCGACGGCCTGCGCGGCCCGGCTCTCGGCGAGCTCGTGCTCGAGGCCCGCCAGCCGCTCGGCCGCGCCGCGCGCCTCCCGGTGGTGACGCACCTCCCAGCCCCACAGCAGCGGCGTGCTCGCCATCAGCCCGGCGATCATCGCCACGAGGAACACCGCCGGTCCCGGCAGGCCGCCGAGCAACGCCGCGAGCATCGCGGCCGCTGCGGCGGCGATCGAGATCGCGGTGCAGGTGCGCGCCACGCGCCGAGTGCCGTGCATGACCGGGACGAACAGCGCCTCGAACAGCAGGAAGTAGGCGGAGATCTGCCCACCGCCGATGATCTCCGCGGTCGCCAGCGGCCCGGCGACGACGAAGGGCACCAGCGGGCGGCTGCGTCGCCAGCACAGGCTCGCGCACGCCGCCAGCAGCAGCACGACCGAGACCCCGCGCGACCACTGCGGACCCTCGCCGACGAACCCCGAGTTCGAGACCCCCGAGAGGGCCAGCCCCACGACGAGCGCCGCATAGATCCCCGCGGTCAGCAGGTCGCGCCCCGTGACCCGCGGCGCGCCGACGGCGGCGGTGTCGGGGGCGGCGGAGGCGTCGGCGCGGACGTCGGCGGGCATGGTGCGAGCCTACGCGGCCGCGCCCGCCCGGCCTCGGGCCTCCGCCGGGTCTCGTCCCAAGGGAGGAGGACCGGCGCGCTCACCGCCCCGCACGATGGAGCCATGGACCAGCTCGCCTCCCTCGCCGGCCCGCTCGGGCTCATGGTGCTCGCCCTCGTCGACTCGACCTCGATGGGCACCCTCGTCATCCCCCTCATCCTGCTCGTGGTGGGGGAGGGCGGGGCCCGCCGCGTCGCCGGGCGCACGCTGCTGTACCTCGCGGTGATCGGGGTGTTCTACCTGCTGCTCGGCATGGCGCTGCTCGCCGGCCTGCTCCCGCTCATGGAGCGCCTCGGCCACCTGCTCGCGGCCCCGCAGACCATGGTGCTGCTCGCCGCCGCCGGGGCGGCCCTGCTGTGGTGGTCCTTCCGCCTCGACCCGAAGGCCATCGTCAAGCGCGGCGGGGACCCGGAGGCGTCCGCGCGGCGATGGACCGCCCGCGCCCGCCGCGCCTCGGGACGGCCCTCCGCGCTGATCACGCTCGCCCTCGGCGCGGGCCTGATCGAGGCGGCCTCGATGATCCCCTATCTCGCCGCGCTCGGGATCATCGCGGACATGGGCATCGGCCTGCCCCGCGGGGCGCTCGTGCTCGTCGGCTACTGCGCAGTGATGATCCTGCCGGCCCTCCTGCTGTGCGGGGCGCGGGTGCTGCTGGGGGAGCGCGGCGACCGATTCCTCGAGCGGGTCCACGACGGGGCGGTGCGCCACGCGAGCGGCGCCTTCTCCTGGACGGTGGGGATCATCGGCGTGATCCTGCTGCTGAACACCGCAGGTCCTGCGATCGGCTGGCTGAGCGGGGGAGCCAGCGCCTGACCGTGCGCAAGAGTTCTGCGACGAAGGACGCGACATCGCCGTGACCAGCGTGTACTCTCCTACTTCGTGGTCATTTCGGCCGCAATGCCCGTCTGGTGCGGAGGTGCATCCCCGGTGGTCGCAGCGAACGACGACAGCATCGCGCCCCCGGCCGCCGCGAGCCGGGGCGGGGGCGTCGTCCTGGCGCTCAGCAGCCTGGGTGATCCGTGGGGCGTCCAGCTCACCAGCCAGGTGCGTCAGGACGCGCTCTGCACGGGCCTGTCCACCCTGGTCCTCACCGACCCGCGCTGGTACGAGCACCTCCTCGGCGCCGAGGCCGACGCCGCGCTGCTCACCGCGATCGATCTCGAAAAGGACGGTCCGCGCCGCGTGCGCAGCCTCTCCGACCGCACCCGCAGCGGCCTCGTCGCCTTCAGCGCGCAGATGGAGCCCGAGCGCTTCGACGTGGTCAGCTCCAGCCCCGTCCCCGCCGTGCATCACGCCTATGCCCGCCTCCGCGCCCGCCACGACCGCGTCCACCTCCTCGCCCCCGATCTGCGCTCCCGACCCGGCGGCGCGCTCAGCATGCCCCGCACCGCCGCCTTCGTCGACGCCGTCGCCGTCCACGACGACGGTCCGGCCGAGCAGCGCATGCGCCTGACCCCCGAGGGCACCCGCGGCACCTTCGAGATCGCCCTGGACTGGCTGAACGGCCCCGACCGCCCCTCCGCCGCCCTCTGCTACACCGGCTACCAGGCCGTCGCCCTCCGCCTCGCCGCGGCGCGGGCCGGGGTGGAGGTCCCGGAGGAGCTCGAGATCATCGCCATCGGCGACATCCCCGCCGAGGCCGAGCTGCTCGGCCCGATCAGCTACTACGGCGTCGACGACGTCTTCGCACGCCTGTCCGGGGTGGTCGTGGACCGCGCCGTCGAGCGCGGCGACCGGCCCGGCCGTCTGCACCGCTTCGACTGGGAGTACTTCCCCGGCACCACCACCCGCGACGACGAGACCTCCAGGAGACCCGATGACCGCTGAGACCGCCCTTCCCGCACGCACCGACTGGACCCTGCCCGGCCTCGCCCTCGCCGACCTCACCCTCCCCGTCCCGCTGGACCACGCCGACCCCGCCGGGCCCCGGATCGAGCTCTTCGCCCGTCTCGTCGCCCGGCCAGGGGGCGAGGACCTCCCCGTCCTCGTCTACCTCCAGGGCGGGCCCGGCTCCGAGGCGCCGCGGCCCCTGGACCCCGCCTCCCCGCCCTGGCTGCCCCGCGCCCTGCGCGAGCACCGCGTGCTCATGCTCGACCAGCGCGGCACCGGCCGCTCCACCCCCGTCGGCCCCGACGCCCCGCTGCCCGAGGGAGCGATCTCGGGCGCCCGCACGCTGCGCGAAGCGAGCCCCGACCAGCAGGCCCGCTACCTGACGCACTTCCGCGCCGACGCGATCGTGGCGGACGCCGAGCTGCTGCGCGAGGCGCTCGGAATTCCGCGCTGGTCGCTGCTGGGGCAGTCCTTCGGCGGGTTCACCACCCTGCGCTATCTCTCCGCCGCCGCGGGCAGCGTCGAGAAGGCCCTGTTCACGGGCGGGCTCCCCACCGTCGGCCCCCACATGGACCAGGTCTACGCCACGACGTGGGAGGGCATGATCGCCCGCTCCGAGAGGTACTGGGCCCGCTTCCCCGGCGACCGCGACCGCTTCCGCCGCCTGGCCGACGAGGCCGCCGCGGGCCGGCTGCGCGCCCCGGGCGGGAGGCGCATCGGCGTCGAGTCCCTGCGCCGCCTCGGCCACCTGCTCGGCGCCTCTCAGGGCGCCGAGCGCCTCCACCTCCTCCTGGACCTCGACCCCGCCTCCCCGGCCTTCGCCCACGACCTCGCCGCGGCCCTGCCCTTCTCCGGCCGGAACCCGCTGTACGCCGTGATCCACGAGAGCTGCTGGGCCGACGGGCTCGCCACCCGCTGGGCCGCGGACCGCACCATGCCCGCCGCGGTCGCGGAGGACCCGACGCTCCTGGCCGGCGAGCACATCCACCGCGACCTGTTCGCCGAGGACCCCGAGCTCGCCGTGTGGGCCGAGGCCGCGGACCTCCTCGCCGAGCACGAATGGCCCCGCCTCTACGACGAGCAGGCCCTGCGCGCCGCCGAGGTGCCCGGCGCCGCCGCCGTCTACTACGACGACGCCTACGTCCCGCGCGAGCACTCGATGACCACCGCCGCGCTGCTGCCCGGCCTGCGCACCTGGGTCACCAGCGAGTACGAGCACAACGGCCTGCGCGCGAGCGGCGAGGGCGTGCTCGACCACCTCCTCGACCTCGCCACGGGGCTCCGCGCCGCCTGACCGCCCCGCACCCGGTCAGCCGAAACGGGACTCCACCGGCACGCCGCGGCGCTGAGCTCCTCGCCGTGCCGCTGGAGTCCCCTTTCTGCAGGAGCCCGCCGTTCCTCCCCACGCCGCCCCGTCCACATCTCGCGCCTGCCGGCCCCGGCGAGATCGAGATCCGGGGACGCTCCGGGGATGGATCCGCGCTCCCCGCTCCGTCGACGCCTGCATGTCTGGACCACCGCCGACCTGCGCGCGGCCGGCATCTCCCGGCACCGGCAGCAGCACCTCGTCGCCGACGGGGCGCTGCGCGGGTACGGCGGCGGCTGGTTCGGCGTCGCCGAGACCCCGGACGACGTGGCCGGTGCGCTCTCCCGGGGCAATCGCCTGACCTGTCTCTCGGCCGCGCGGATCCACGGGCTGTGGACGCCGGACCTCGGCCCCGACGTGCACGAGACCTCCCGCCGCCCCACGAGCGAGGAGCATGCAGGGGTGGTCTCGAGGCACCGTCCAGCGCTTCGTCGCTGGCCGGACGACGAGCCGGTGCTGCCGCTGGATGCGGCTCTCTCCCACGCCCTCTCCTGTCTGGACGCCGACTCCGCTGCGGTGCTCCTCGAATCGGCCCTCGAGCGCCGGCTGCTCGTCCCCTCGCAGGTCGACCTCCTGCTCGCCGAGGCCCCCGCCCGTCGACGGCGTGCAATCGGTCGGGTCAGCGCGCTCGCGGGCTCCGGGTCCGAGACCCGGGTGCGTCGGTACCTCGAGCGGCGCGGGGTGCGCGTGCGGGAGCAGGTGACCGTGTTCCGGGGAGGGCGCGTGGATCTGCTCGTCGGCGACCGTCTCGTCATCGAGTGCGACAGCGTGCGCCACCACGGAGAGCGGTCCCGGTACTACGCGGACCGGTCGAGGGATCGGGCATCCCTGATCGAAGGCTGCCTGGTGCTGCGGCTGACCTGGGAGGACATCTGGCTTCGCTGGGAGGAGACCAGGGGAGCGCTGGACACGCTGATCAGGCGGCGCGTGCATCGGGGGCAGCGCATCGGCGGGGCCGGCCTGCAGGAAGGGGACTCTCACGGCACGCCGCGGCGCTGAGTTCCTCGCCGTGCCACTGGAGTGCCGTTCCTGCAGACGTCACCCGATCATGCTGGGCCAGCTCGGCATCTTCATCGCCCTGATGGGGCCGGCGACCGTGTCGATCCAGATCAAGGCGAGCCAGCTCGCGAGCAGCCCGGCGGAGGCCGCCTCGATCACCGCCTTCGCCGTCGCGCCCGGGGCGCTGGCCGCGGTCATCTTCAATGCCCTCGGCGGCCGCATCTCCGACCGCTCCACCAGCCGCTTCGGCCGCCGTCGCCCCTGGCTGATCGTCGGCGCCCTCGGCATGCTCGTCGGCCTCGCCCTGATCGCCCCGGCCCCGGTGCGGCGCTGATGGCAGTGGGCTGGTTCCTCGCCCAGGCCGCCGGCAACCTGGCGCCTCGGGCTGGAGCCCGGCGACGCCGTCCGCGCCGTCGCCACCGGCGTGACCATCTACACCGTCACCTCGATGGTCGCGAGCCTGGCGGCCGGTTGGCTCTCGGACGTGCTGGGCCGGCGCAAGATCCTCGTCGCCGCCTCGATCCTCATCTTCGGCATCGCCACCTACCTGCTCCTGCACGCCGACACCGTCACCGCCTTCTACGTGGTCGAGGCGATCATGGGCCTGGCCTACGGCGCCTACATCGCCGTCGACCTCGCGCTCGTCCTCGAGGTGCTGCCCGACCGCGAGCAGGCCGGCAAGGACATGGGCGTGTTCAACATCGCCAACGCCCTCCCGCAGTTCCTCGCCCCCGCCTTCGGCGGCTTCCTGCTGGCGAACCTCGGCGGCGGCACCGACTTCACGGCGCTGCTGGTCGCCGCCCTGATCGCCGCGGTGATCGGAGCGATCCTGACGATGTTCATCCGCGGCGTGAAGTGACCCCCTGACCTGACGGGACGGTCGGCGGCCGGGGCTCCTCGCCGCTGGTGGAACACTGTCCTTCGACCCTCTCGAAGGACCGCCATGAGCACGACGGAGCCCCGCCCCGGCCGCCGACGACCCGGCAGGCCCCGTGGTCAGGACTCCTCCGTGGTGCGCGAGGCGGCGCTGCGCGCCGCGATCGACCTCATCGCCGAGCACGGCTATGCCGCCACCTCCATGGCGCAGGTCGCCGAGGCCGCCGGGATCCCCCCCTCCGGCCTCGCCCACCACTTCCCCTCGAAGGCCGCGCTGCTGGGCGCCGTCCTGGACCACCGCGACGCGATCGACAACGTCCCCGTCTCGGAGGACGCCGGTACCTGGGCCGTCTTCGACGGACTCGTCGAGCTCGCGCGGATCAATGCCGGCCGTCGCCAGCTCGTCGCCCTGTACACGAGCGTGATCGGGGAGGCCGTCGGCCCGGACCATCCGGCCCACGACTGGATGCTCCGCCACTTCGAGGTCTCGCTCGCGCTGCTCGAGGACGCCGTGCGCGAGGGGCAGCGCACCGGCGAGATCGCCGCCGACGCCCCGGCCCGCCACATCGCCCGCACCACCTTCTCCCTGATGGACGGGCTCCAGGTGCAGTGGCTCCTGGATCCCTCGGTGGACATGCCCGCCGAGCTCGGACGCTATGTCGAGGAGCTCCGACGCCGCTGGGGGACGGGCCCCGCCGAGCTCTCCTGACATCTGCCTCGGACCTCCCCGAATCGGTTGTGACCCGCACCACGCCCCGGTAGCGTGGTGGATCGCGCCTGTGCGCCACGATCCGACGACGACGACGGAGGTCCCCCGTGAACCCTGCACCCTCGCCCCATCCCGCCGCGCAGCCGGCCCGACCGGGACGACGCCGCGTGCTCGCCTCCCTCGGCGCCCTTCCCGCCGGCGCCGTCCTCGCCGGCGCGGCCTCCGCCCAGGCCGCCCCCGCCCGCGGGAAGAAGAGGGCCGACGGGGACTTCCGCCTCGGCGTCGAGAACCTCCTCGAGCCCGCCGCCCTCGAGACCCTGCGCGACCAGCGCGTCGGCCTGATCACGAATCCCACCGGCGCGGACCGCACGCTGCGCTCCACCATCGACCTCCTGGTCGAGGCGCAGGGCGCCGGCGGGTTCACCATGGCCGCCCTGTTCGGGCCCGAGCACGGGGTGCGCGGCGCCGAGCCCGCCGGAGGCGCCGTCGGCGACTACATCGACGAGAAGACCGGCCTGCCGGTCCGCTCCCTGTACGGCGCGACGCAGAAGCCCACCCCGGAGATGCTCGCCGACGTCGACGTGCTCGTCTTCGACATCCAGGACATCGGCGCCCGCTTCTACACCTACATCTGGACCCTCTACTACGCCATGCAGGCCGCGGGCGAGAACGACAAGCGGTTCGTGGTGCTGGACCGGCCGAACCCGCTGGGCACCGACATCGAGGGCTTCGTGCTCGAGCCGGAGCTGTCCTCCTTCGTGGGGCTGCGCGAGATCCCCCAGACCCACGGCCTCACCGTCGGGGAGCTCGCCCGCCTGTTCAACGGCGAGTTCCTGAACGGCGAGGTCACCCTCGAGGTGGTCGAGATGAGCGGTTACGACCCCGAGGAGCCGCCCGTCCAGGAGCTGCCCTGGGTGCTGCCCTCCCCGAACATCCCCACCCCGGACACGGCCGTGGTCTACGCCGGCACGGGGCTGATCGAGTCGCTGAACATCTCCGAGGGCCGCGGCACCACCACGCCCTTCCTGTGGTTCGGCGCCCCCTTCATCACCGAGGCCCAGGTCGACGAGATCATCGAGACCCTCCGCGCGGCCGAGCTCCCCGGCGTGCTCTACCGGCCGATGTTCGCCACCCCCACCACCTCCAAGCACGCGGGTGTCTTCTGCGGCGGCCTGCAGCTGCACGTCACCGATGCCGCCGCCTACGAGCCCGTCCGCACCGGCATCCACGTGATCGCCGCGCTGCTGCGCACGGTGGAGGAGGTCGACTGGCGCGAGGGCGATGACTGCCGCACCGAGGACGACGTGTGCTGGATCGACAAGCTCACCGGCACCAAGCGCACCCGGGCGATGCTCGAGGACGGCGAGTCCCCCGAGGCGATCGTCGCGGCCTGGCGCCGCGAGGCGAGGCGCTTCGAGGTCACCACCAAGCGCTACCGCCTGTACTGAGCACGCCGACGTCCCGAGAACCCCAGGAGATCCCCATGTCATCCCTCTCCCGCCGCGCCTTCGCCGCGGCCCTCGCCGGCACCGGCGCCGCCGTCGCCCTGCCCGTCGCCGCCCAGGCCGCGCCCTCGAAGGGCCAGGCCGACCGGATCGAGGAGATCCTCGCCGGCATGAGCCTCGAGCAGAAGATCGGCCAGCTCTTCGTCGCCGTCGGCTACGGCTCCCGCGCCGACCAGCCTCATGCCTCGAACACCTCCACCACCGGCGTGGACACGATCGCGGAGATCGTCCGCACCCACCACGTGGGCGGGCTGATCTACTTCGTGTGGAGCGAGAACCTCCAGAGCATCGAGCAGGTCGCGACGCTCTCCAACGACGCGCAGGACGCGGCGCTCGAGAGCGGTGGGATCCCGCTGATCATCAGCGCCGACGAGGAGCGCGGCGTCGTCTACCGCCTGCCGGCCCCCGCGACCCCGCTGCCGGGTCAGATGGCGATGGGGGCGACCGGCTCCCGCGCCCATGCCCGCAAGGCGGGGGAGATCGTCGGCGCCGAGATGCGCGCCGCCGGCCTCCACCAGGCCTTCTCCCCGGTGGTCGACGTCAACGTCGAGGCGCAGAACCCCGTGATCGGGGTGCGCTCCCTCGGCGCCGACCCCCGCGCGGTCTCCCGCCTCGCCGCCGCCCAGATCAAGGGCCTGCAGGGCGCGGACTGCTCCGCCGCCGCGAAGCACTTCCCCGGCCACGGCGACACCGCGACCGACTCGCACCTGGGCCTGCCGGTCATCGACCACACCCGCGAGGAGCTAGACACCCTCGACCTGCCGCCCTTCGTCGCCGCGATCGACGAGGGCATCGACTCGATCATGACCGCGCACATCGTCGTGCCCGTGCTCGACGACTCCGGCGTCCCCGCCACCCTGTCCCACCCGATCCTCACCGGGCTGCTGCGCGAGGAGCTCGGCTTCGAGGGCGTGATCGTCACGGACTCCCTCGCGATGGAGGGCGTGCGCACCCTGTTCGACGACGACCGGGTCCCGGTCGAGGCGATCCTCGCCGGCGCCGACCAGATGCTCATGCCGCCGGACCTCGTCGTCGCGATCGGCGGGGTGCGCGAGGCGGTCGCGAGCGGCGAGATCACCGAGGAGCGGCTGGATCAGTCGGTGCGGCGCATCCTCGCCCAGAAGCTGCGCCGCGGCCTTTTCGACGACGTGCGCGTGGACGCCGCCCGGGCCGAGGGCCTGATCGGCACCTCCCGCGCGCTCGCGGCCGCGGAGCGGATCGCCGAGGACTCGATCACCCTGATCACCGCCGAGGACGGCGCGCTCCCGCTCGCGGACGGCGCGACGGTGCTGGTCACCGGCTCCGCCACGGCGGCGAAGCTCGAGGTGGTGGTCGACGCGCTGACCTCGCTGGGCCATGCCGCGACAGCGCTCGCCGGCGCGACGCCCGAGCAGGCCGCCGAGGCCGCCGCCGCGGTCGACGCGGTCCTCGTGCTCACCTCGTCCTCCGGCTTCACCACCCCCGCCGCGCAGGTCTCCCTGGTGCGGGCGCTCGCCGAGACCGGCACGCCCGTCGTGCACGCCTCCCTGCGCAATCCCTACGACGTGGTGCACGTGGGGGAGGTGACCGCCTCCCTCGCGGCCTATGGCAACGCCGACGCCTCCCTGCGCGCGCTCGCCGGCGTGCTCGCGGGCGAGGTGAAGGCCCGCGGGAAGCTTCCGGTCGCGATCCCCACGGCCGACGGGACGGGGGAGGCCTTCCGGCTCGGCCACGGGCTCGGCTGAACAGGCACTCGGCCCTCCGCCTGCAGAATCGGGACTCCAGCGGCACGGCGCGGCGCTGAGCCTCAGCGCGTGCCGCTGGCGGCCCCCTTCTGCTGATCCATCGTGTCCGCGGCCTCGCCGTGCGCCCGCGCCTCGGCGGCCTCGCGCGCCAGGCGCCGGCGGCGGGCCTTGACCCAGCCGGAGGTGAACACCGCACCGGTCACCGCCAGCACCACGGCCATCACCGCGATCACCACGGTGAAGGTCGCCTCCAGGGAGACCAGCGAGATCAGCGCCGAGGAGGTGATGATCCCGAGCGCGTTGGCGGTGCGGAGCAGCGCGAACACCTCGGCGCGGTGCTCGGGCGCGACGAGCCGGTCCAGCACCAGGGAGTAGTAGGTGGCCAGCGGTGCGAGCACAGCGCCGACCAGCAGCGCGCCGACGATGGTCGCGGCGACCGAGTGGCCGAAGCCGACGATCGCGACGCCGAGCGCGGTCACGCCCAGCCACACCAGCACGGTGCGGCGGCGCGGCTCCCGGTTGTGGATGCTCACCCACACGCCGCCGGCGACCGAGGTCACGCAGATCGCGACGGGGAACAGCGCACCCCAGGCGGCCGGCATGCCGAAGGAGACCGCGAGGGAGACCGCACCGATCTCGATCGCGGCGATCGAGGCGGCGCTCGCTCCGCCGCACACCAGCCACAGCAGGATCATCGGGCTCAGGCGCAGCGCGCTGCCGCGCTGCTCGGGGCCGGGCGCGGTGGCCGAGGGGATCGACGGCAGCAGGAGCAGCGGCGCCGCGCCCAGCAGCACCATCGCCCAGGCGGCGAGCTGCGGGGAGATCCCGCCGAGGACGGCGGCGATCACCGGCGAGGCCACGAAGGTGACTTCGTTCAGCGTGGCCGCGATGCCGAGGGAGCGCGGCAGGCGGCTGGCGGGCACGAGGTGGTTCAACACCGCGCGCAGCGTTCCGTAGGCCGCGCCGTTGACGAGTCCCGCGAGCGCCGCGCCCGCGACGACCAGGGCGAAGGGGGCGCCGAGCCCGGCGAGCACCGCGATCGCGATCAGCGCGAGGGTGCGCAGGCCGATGAGCGCGCGGACGAAGGGGACCGGGGCGAAGCGTCGGCCGAGCCGGGAGAGCGGGACCGCGCCGAGGACCTGCGCGATCGTCATCGCGAGCATCATCGCGGCGCCGGCGGAGGCGCTGCCGGTCAGCGGCAGGGCGATGAGGGAGAAGGCGATGGGCGCGGCGGCCTGCGGCACCGCGAAGGTCCCGTACGAGCCGAACCAGCGCAGCAGGCGGGACTCGGGCCGGGCGGTCGCGGGGCTCGCGTGAGCGGGCGCGGTCATGGGGAACCTCCTTCGGGGCGCAGGGGAGAGGGGGCGGCTGGGCGCACCGGCCGCTACTGCGCAACATAGTGCGCAACGCCGAGGGTGCGCAATATAGTTCCCGTCACCCCGGTCGGCGATAGGCTTCCGGGCACGGAACGCCCGAGCGACCAGGAGGCCCCGATGAGCGGTGGTATGCGCCCGGCCGTGGTCGAGCGGCTCGGCGAGCGGATCCGCGCCGCCCGCCAGGAGCAGGACCTCTCCGTCGGCGCGCTCGCCGAGGCCAGCGAGGTCTCCCGTCGCATGCTCACCCAGATCGAGCTCGGACAGGCGAACCCCTCCGTCGCGATCCTCGACCGCATCGCCGCCGGGCTCGGCACCACCTTCGCCGCGCTGATGGGCGTCGGCGCGGACGACGCCCCCGACGGCGTGGAGATCTGGTCCACCGACGCCGGCAGCTGGGCGGTGCTGCTGGGCGCCGTGGACACCGAGTCGCTGTCGGTCGAGACCTGGAAGTGGAAGCTGGTGGGGGAGGACTGCTACGAGGGCGGCTCCGGCATCGCCCTGCCCGGCATCATGCACCACGTCATCGAGGGCGCCCTCGAGATCGATGACGCCGACGGGCTGCAGGTGATCGAGGCCGGCGGTTCCGCGCGGATCGCCTCCCCCGGCCCCTACCGCTACCGCGCCCGCGACGCGCAGGCGGCCGTGTTCTTCTCCGTCGCCCTGCTGCCGCGGCCCGGGCGGGGCTGAGCCGTCATGGAGGTGCGATGAGAGGCACGATCTGGACCCTCGGCCACTGGACCAGCCCCGTGGACGCCGTGCTCGCGACACTCCGCAGCGTCGAGATCGACGAGCTGGTCGACGTGCGCAAGCTGCCCGGCTCCCGCCGCAGCCCCCAGTTCGATGCCGAGGAGATGACCCGCTGGCTCGGCGGGGCGGGAATCGGCTACCGGCGCTCTGTCGAGCTCACCGGGCGCCGCCCGAAGCAACGCGATGTCGACCCGCAGCTCAACGCCGGCTGGCAGAACACGAGTTTCCGCAACTACGCCGACCACACCCTGAGTGCAGAGTACGAGCAGGGGATCGAGGAGCTCGAGGCTCTGGCCGCGGAGCACCACGTGGCGGTGATGTGCGGGGAGCCGATGCCCTGGCGCTGCCACCGGCTGCTGATCTCGAACACCCTGGTCGCGCGCGGCTGGGAGGTCGTGCATCTGCGCGTCGGCAATGCCCCCGCCGTGCATGAGCTGGGGGCCTGGGGGGCCCGACCCGTCGTCCGCGAGGACGGCACCGTGATCTATCCACCGGAAGCACAGGAGGAAGCATGAGCACCGAGTTCGCCGTCGGCGACCACGTCAGCTGGGACTCCGAGGCCGGCCGTGTCAGCGGCACGATCACGAAGGTCCACACCGCGGATTTCGACTACAAGGGCCATCGCCGACGCGCGAGCGAGGACGAGCCCCAGTACGAGATCGAGAGCGACCGCACCGACCACGTCGCCGCGCACAAGGGCTCGGCGCTGAGAAAGGTCGAGAGCTGACCGCCACGAAGGGCGACATCGCTCGCTCCTCGGGCGAGGCCTCGATCGCCGACTCCGCCGAAGCGCCCTCCCCCGAGCTGTCCGACGAGGGGCGCGCCGAGCTCGACCGCATCAGCGCCTGATACTCGCCCGGTGAGCTGACGGATATCCCTTCGCGCCTGGCCGGCGCGGGGCGTAGGGTGGCACCCGTCCACGTACGGAGAGGAGTCGGCATGCCCACCGCGCATGCAGGGAGCGAGGCGGCCCGAGCGGCCTGCTCGGTCTGAGCCCGCGCGCCCTCGAGCGCGCCGCGACGACCCCCCCCCGACTTCTGCACGCCCCGATGCGGGAGCGTGCCCTCTGCGAGGACACCGCATGAACACCCTCACCGAATCCCAGCTCCGCGACGCCTTCGTCAACGCCTCCAAGGGCGAGGCGAAGCGCGCGATGATCCCCGACCTCGACCAGGTCGACTTCTCCCGCCTCGACTACTTCGGCTGGCAGGACGCGAAGAAGCCGCGCCATCACTACATCGCCCTCGAGCTCGACGGGGAGGTGGCGGTGCTGCTGCTGCGCGGCCCGGAGAACCCGCCGGCGAAGAAGATGCTGTGCGCGTGGTGCGAGGACATCGTCGACGGCGTGCACGCGGCGAGCTTCGTCGCCCCGCTCGCCGGCGCGTCCGGCCGACGCGGCAACACCGTCGGCACCGCGATCTGCGCGGACTTCCGCTGCTCGCGCAACGTGCGCCGGGAGCCGAGCTCCTTCGAGCTCCGCTCGGAGGACCCGGCCCTGCTCGCCTACCACCGCGAGCAGAAGATCGAGGGCCTGCGCGAGCGCTCCACGGCGTTCGTGCGCAGCGTGCTCAGCCGCAGCTGACCCCCACCAGGGCGTCCGCCCGGTCGCGGGTGCCCGCGACCAGGCGGGCGTTGTCCTCGTCCGGTCCGAGCGCCCAGTCCCGCGCCGCCTGCGGCGACTTCCCGAAGCGCTCGTGCCGGGCGATCAGCCGCTCGTGCCGCAGCCGCTCCGGCACCTCGACGAACCAGCAGGCATCCAGCATCGCGCGGACCTGCGCGAACGGCCCGTCCTCGAGCAGCAGGTAGTTCCCCTCGGTGATCACCAGCGGCACTTCGGCGCGCACCTCGATCGTCCCGGCGAGCGGCTGCTCGAGCTCCCGCTCGAACATCGGCGCCCATACCGGCGCATCCTGCGGTCGGGCGGTGCGCAGGCGCTGCAGCAGCGCCGCGTAGCCGCCGGCGTCGAAGGTGTCCGGCGCGCCCTTCCGCGCGAGCCGCCCCAGGCGCGCGAGGGCGACGTCGGCGAGGTGGAAGCCGTCCATCGGCACCAGCACCGCCTGCGTACCGAGCTGCTCGGCGAGCCGCGCGGCGAGGGTGGACTTCCCCGCCCCGGGCGCTCCGGCGATGCCCAGCATCCGTCGGCTCCCGCTGCGCAGCGCCTCGTCCAGCAGGGTCCGCGCCGCGTCGACCGCCCGCTCGGCGCTCAGCTCAGTGGGCATCGACCGGCTCCCCATCGGCTGCTCCGAGCTCCACCTCGACCACCTCGCCGCGCAGCGGCAGATGGATCAGCACCCGCGCCGGCGCGAGACCCGCGGCCGCCAGCGCCTGCGAGTAGGTCGCCATCTGCCCCAGATACTTCTCCCGCACATGCTCCACCGGGTGATCGCCGGGGTAGCTCTTGTGGTCCACCAGCACCACCTGCCCGTCCGGCAGGCGCAGCAGGGTGTCGATCCACCCCTCCATCACCTGGTCGTCCTCGTTCCACCAGGTGATCGGCTGCTCGGTGAGCTCCTCCGCGCCGGGCAGCTCTGCGGCGAGGAACCCCGCCCAGGCCTCGCCCGCCTCGATCAGCACCGACGGCTCGACGGCCCGGACGACCGCCCACCGCTCGACGAGCCGCGCCGCGGCCGCCCGGCGCTGCGCGTCGTCGAGGTGCGCGAGCGGCATCGCGAGATAGGCGTGGATCGCCTCGCCGACGCGCTCCCACTGCGGGCCGCCGCCGGTGACGAGGCGCCGCCCGATCCGTCGCGGCTCCGAGACCGCGCCGGCGATCCCCTCGGACCCCACCCCGGAGGCCTGGAAGCGAGCGGCGACATGCGCCTCTCGCGGCCGCGCGCCGACGAGATCGCTCGCCGCGAGCGCACTTCGCCGCGCATCGAAGCGCTCCGCGCCCTCGGCGAGAATCCCGGCGGGGGCCCGCACCACGGCGGGCAGCACTCCGCCGCCCCGCACCGCGATCCCCTCCCCGCCGACGCTCCAGGACAGCAGCGGCGAGGCATCCTCGTGCGTCGCGGGCACCAGCGCGTCCAGCACCGGCGCCGAGCCGGCGCCGCTCAGCACGGTGACGTCGGCGGCGCGGGTGAGGGCTACGTACTGCAGGCGCCCGGACTCCTCTCGCTCCCGGTCCGTGCGCCGCAGCGCATGCTCCGAGGCGGAGAGCCCCTCCTGCAGCGCGGCCTGCGAGGTCAGCAGCGCGGGCCAGTAGCGCGGAGCTCGGCCCGCGAGCGGCGCGGCGACATCAAGCTCAGCGGCCGGCACCACGAAGCCGCCCGAGGTCTGCGAGCGCTCGCTCGGGTCGTGGTCGAGCATGACCACGACGTGCGGCCACTCCAGGCCCTTCGCGCCGTGGATCGTGCCCACCCACACCGTGTCCGGGGTGCCGGTGAGGTCGGGGCCGCGGTCCACCGCGTCCACCGCGATCCGCAGCCCGGTCAGCGTGACCGGGGCGGAGTCCGCCCGGGCACGGTCCGCGTACTGCCCGGCCACGGCGCGCAGCGCGTCGAGGGTGCGCAGGCGCTGGTCCGGGGCGGGCCAGGAGCGGATCCGCTCGGGCAGGTCGAGCGCGTCGACGAGCGCGGTGATCATCTCGACGGGGGAGAGGGAGATGCACTGCTCGCGCAGGTCCCGCAGCCCGTCGAGCACCGGGTCCCGCCACCAGTCGTCGAACAGCGCCCGTCGCGCCTCACGGTCGGGCCGGGCGGCGAGGTCCGCGAACCAGGTTCCGTGCGCGGCGTGGTCCGGGAGCAGGTCCACCAGCTCGGTGAGGGCGAGGGTGTCGCTGAGGTCGAGGGTGACCGCGAGCGCGGCCCGGACGAGGCGTCCCTCGCGGGTGGCGAGGATCGGCCGGCCCTCCCCGGAGGCGGGGATGCCCCGTTCGGTGAGCGCGGCGATGACGTCCTGGGCCCGACGGTTCGAGCGGACCAGCACGGCGACGTCAGCGGGGGAGGTGCCCGGCTCGCGCAGCAGCTCCAGCACCCCGTCGGCGATCGCGGTCGCGTGCTGTGGGTAGGTGAGCTTCTTCGGCACCTCCGGCACCCAGGCCTCGAGCCGCCCGGGACGGTGCCCCGTCTCGCGTCGACGCGCCACCGCCTCCGGGGCCGCGGTGGTCACCACCCGCTCGCGCGGCAGGTCGGGGAACACCTGCGGGAACACCGCGGTGACGAGGTCGAGGACCGGCTCCTGCGAGCGCCAGGAGTGCTTGAGGTCCAGCACCTCCGCAGCACCGAGTCCGGCGGTGCCCGCCTCGATCCGCTCGATGATCCCGAGCATGAGGGAGGGGTCCGCGTCGCGGAAGCCGTAGATCGCCTGCTTCGGGTCGCCCACCCAGATCTTGTCGTCGATCAGCTGGGACAGCTCGAGGAACAGGGCGAGCTGCACGGGGGAGGTGTCCTGGAACTCGTCGACGGCCAGGAGGTGGAAGCGGTCGCGGATCACCTCGCGGGCCCGTCCGCTGCTGCGCACCAGCTCGAGGGTGCGCACCTCCTGGTCGATGAAGTCGATCAGCCCCAGCTCGTCCTTGAAGCGCTGGTACGCCTCGAGGGATTCGGCGGCGGTGTCCATGACGAGCGCGATCAGGGCGCGCACGTCCTCCTGCAGGGCCGGGTTCGCCAGCAGCTCCTCGGCGATCCGCGACGCGACCCCGACCAGGGCGAGGTCCACGTCCTTGCTGTACACGTAGCCCTTCGCATCGGGGTCCCCGGCCCTGCCCTCCGCGACCCTCGCGATCCTCGCCCACACGCTCCACGGCGCCCGCTCGAGCCGCGCCACGTCCCGCAGCAGCCCGTCGAGGGTCTGCAGGCGCTTGCGCACGGTCCCGGCGCCCTTCTCCGTGAACGGCCCGTCCCCGGCCTCGGAGCTGCGCACCTGCGCCCACAACCCCCGCACCGCAGCATCGAGCTCGGACCGCCACGCCTCGCGTCGATCCGCCTCCGCGGCCGCCGGCAGCGCCGCCGCCCGGTACTCCTCGAACGACGCCTCCGCTCCGCGGCGCAGCGCCTCCGCATCGAGCAGGTTCGTCCGGGCCCGACCGGCGAGGTCCCGCACATGGCCCCGCCACGAGGGGGAGGCGTCCCAGGGGATCTCGGGCTCCTCCTCGCCGTCGTGCTCGGTGCGGGCCAGGAGGTCCGCGGCCCGGGCCCCGGCCTCCGCGGCGGTCTCGTCGATCGCGGCGCGGAAGGCGGCCTTCTGCCGGTCCTCGTCGAGCACCTGCACCTCGGGCGAGATGCCGGCGTCGAGCGCGAACTCCCGCAGCAGCTCCCCGGAGACGGAGTTGACGGTGCTGATCAGGGCGCTGTCCACGGCGCGGGCGGCGTCGACCTGCCCGGTCTCGAGCAGGGTGCGGCGCACCCGGTCGCGCAGCTCGGCGGCGGCCTTGGTGGTGAAGGTCGTCGCGATGAGCTGCGAGGGGTCGAGCCCGCGGGCGATCCGGTCGGCGATCTGATGGGTGAGGGTGTGGGTCTTCCCGGAGCCGGCCGAGGCGTTGATCAGGGTGAAGGTCGAGGTCATCGGATCGCTCCCGTCGTCCCGCACAGCTGTGCGTGCTCGCTGGTCCCGCAGTGCTCCTCGACGAGGAGCCCGCCGGCCTCCCGTTCGGCCGCGCGCGCCCTCGTGAGCGCGCTCGACCTCGCCGACCAGCTCGCCGAGGCGTCCAGGCCCGTCCGCTCCTGCAGCTCCCGGCAGCCGCAGCGGATCCGTCCGTCGGCGACCTCGTCGAGCCGTGCGGTGACGGCGGCGAGCATGCGCCGCCAGGCCTCGCCGGTGTCCATCGAGGCGCGGTCGTGGGGATCCAGCGCCGGATCGGCGGAGACGAACTCGCCGCTGCGCAGCAGGAAGTAGCCGACGTCGGCGGGCTGCTCGCCGGGGTGCTCCTGCGCGAGGGCCCAGGCGTAGGAGGCGAGCTGGATCGCCTCGGAGGTGTCGAAGAGGTCGCCGTAGCGGCTGCGGCTGCGGGACCACTTCAGGTCCAGCACGGCGCGCCGCCCGTCGGCCGCGATCGCGTCGACGTCGCGGCTGCCGACGAAGGGCACGGTCCGCTCACCATCGGCCAGCATCAGCGTCAGCGGGAGCTCGAAGCGGGTCTCGGTCCCGGTGATGCGCAGGCCCGCCTCCGCCGCCCCGGAGAACAGCGCCCCGACCGAGCGCACGGCCCGGTCGCGCACGTCCTCCCGCGCGGCCGCGCGTCCGGGCAGGTCGAGCTCGGAAGCGAGCTGGGGCACCAGGCGGTCCAGCACCTCGCCGATCTCTTCGGCCGACGGGGCGTCGAGCGGGGTGCCGCCGAGGCCCGGGTCGTAGCGCTTCTCGACCAGCGTCTCGACCACGGCGTGGACGAGGGTGCCGATCATCCGCGCACCCGTCGGCAGCGCCGCGACGTCGGCGGGCCGCACGTCCAGCGCGTACTCGAGCGCCCAGTGGTGCGGGCAGGCGAGCAGCGAGGAGACCTGCGTGAAGGACAGCTTCCGCGGCAGCAGGTGCGGGGCCGGCGCGATCCGGTGCTCCGTCGGCGGCGCGGCGGGCTCCTCCTCCTGCGCCGGCGCCACGACCTCCAGCGACCTCCTCGCGAGCGTCCACCGTCCGTCCTCGATCAGCTCCTCGGGCCGCAGCCGGTCACCCGCGCCGAGATGCGCGAGCAGGCCGCTCGGCCCCGGCACCTCCTCGAGCCGCCTCCCGGGCAGCACGACGACGATCTCCTCGGCCCGCCGCAGACCCCGCAGCGCGGCATCGACCTGCAGGGCCGCATGCTGCGCGGGGGAGAGCACGCGCCCCCCGCCCGCTGCGAGCGCGTCGACCTCGGCCGGGTCCCAGCGCTGTGTGCGAGGAGCGTCGTCGGAGCTCGGCCCCCACCACAGCACGGCGCCGCCGCGCACCTGGGCGGGAGAGGTGGTGACCTGCCGATCCGACACCTCCCGCACCGCGCGCGGCGAGGGACCGGAGCTGCCGCAGCTGTCGATGACCTGCTGCAGCGTGCGCCGGGTGAGGGGCGCCTCGGGGGCGAGCATGCCGAGCACCCGCTGCAGCACCTGCACCTGGGTGAGGCTCGCCAGGAGATCCCCGTCCCCGCGCCCGACGGCGCGCAGCCGCTCCGCGAGCCAGTCGAGCCGCTGCGCGATCGCGCGAGGCCGCAGCGCGTCCGCGGGCAGGGGGTCGGAGACGAGCCGATCGATGACCCGCGCGGCCTCGAGAGCACGCTCGTTGTCGCCCTCCGCGATCCGTGCGAGCGCCGAGCGCCAGGCCGGTCCGCCGACGCCGGGCTCGGCGCCGAGGGCGCGCAGCAGCTCGCGCCG